>JAISXS010000012.1 GCA_031270385.1 Puniceicoccales bacterium
TCGTATTACTCGAAAAAAGCATTTTATTCAACGATACTTGGTTGAAAAATTCGCGTTTTTGTGAGAAAAATATGCTTCTTTCGGGTATGACAACTACAATGGCGGAGAGAGAGGGATTCGAACCCACGGTACCGTCTCCAGCACTTCGGTTTTCAAGACCGACGCAATAAACCGCTCTGCCATCTCTCCACCGTAGTAATTTTCTACCAAGCCTGGCACATGTCGAGGAAAAAATCACAGAGCGCAGAACGCCCCCAGCGAAAATGGGCAAATTTAAGCAAAGCCGCGGGTGCTACCGCCGACAAAACTCAAAAATTCGCTGCGAAATTCCTGGAAAATATCTTCGGATACCATCTCCTCCATCGCCTGGGTATGATTTAAACCTTTCAAATAGAAAGTCTTAAAAATAGTTTTTATCTGCGATATTTGCTTTTCGGAAAAGGAGTGCCTTTGCAAATTTACAAAATTCGGCGACCGCACTCTTGCCGGAATCCCATTTGCTAACATGTACGGAAGAATATCCTGCGTCGCCTTCGATGACGCTCCAACCATTGCGTACTTACCTACCCTACAGAATTGATGAATTCCAGTGCCCCATCCAATATTTGTAAAATCACACAGAGTGACGTGACCACCGAGCGCTGCCTGACTACTCATTATGACGTGATTTCCAACAACGCAGTCGTGGGCAACGTGCGCATATGCCAAAAACACGTTGTTATCGCCTATGATCGTCTCATTTTCCGCGTTTGTTGCAACGTGCGTTGTGCAATATTCTCGGAAAACATTGCAATTTCCTATTCTTAATCCTGGCTCTCCACCAACGTATTTCAAATCGTGCGTCGGCGCCCCAACGTAGGCGTATGGGTGAATAACGTTATTGTCCCCGATTTGCGTACGGCCATCTATTGTGGAGTGGTGACATACGTGCGTGCCATTTCCCAGTGACACAAGCCTGCCGATATAGGCATAAGCATCAACGACAACGCCATCCCCCAATTTCGCCTCACGTTCAACTATGGCGGTCGGATGGATTGTAGCCGACATTATCTTTCCTTGGCATCCAAAATCATGAACATCAATTGCGCCGATGAAACGACTTTGCCACAGACTTTGCACTCCGCACCGGCAAGTCCTATTTTGTGTCCGCGCTGTTTTGTCAACTTCACGTGAATCTCTAGCTGATCCCCTGGTGTGACCGCCTGGCGAAATTTCACTTTGTCGCAGCTCATGAAATACGCTATTTTGTTCTCCAACTTCGCTGTATTTAACATCAGGAGACCCGCCGCCTGTGCCATCGCCTCAACCTGCAAAACACCTGGCATGACCGGTTGCCCCGGAAAATGGCCGACAAAATACGGTTCATTAACTGTGACATTTTTTATCGCCCGCAGTTCATCGTCCCCGATGAACTCCACGATCCTGTCTATCATGACGAACGGATACCTATGCGGCAACATGTTCAGTATTCTATTAATATCAAACTCAACATTTGAGATTATGAGCGGGCCAGCCGGCGACTTTGGCACTGATCTTCTGCCGGATTCCACCAATTTTCGCTGGGCGTGTATCTCCCTCGTCAACTCGGCGTTCATCGAATGGCCAGGCCGTATGGCAATGATGTGCGCTTTTACTGGGACGCCAACCAGTGAAATGTCACCAACTATATCAAGAATTTTGTGGCGGACAAATTCATCTTTGAACCGCAGTGGTTCCTTAGAAAGTATTTGGTCGCCTTTTATTACGATCGCTGCATCTATCGTTCCTCCGCGCATCTTCCCGAGTTTCAGTAATTCTTCTACGTCGTTGTAGTGAACAAACGTCCTCGCCGGTGCAATATCTGCAACGAACGATTCTGCACTAATGTCAACGGATAAATGTTGCGTACACGGCCCTCTGTCATCCACCAGAGTGGCTGTTATTTTCAAGCCATCATATGGGAGGGCAACTAGAGAACGATTTCCGCGTGTTACGGTTATTGGCTCCCTCAGTTCGAAAACTTTCCTCTCCGCGTCCTGTTCAACTTTTTCGGCCTGCAGTATGAGATTGACAAAATGCTTCGCTGATCCGTCCAAAATCGGTGGCTCATCGGCATTCAATTCCACTAGCACGTTGTCGATTCCAATGCCACACAATGCGGAAAGAACGTGTTCGACGGTGGAAATTGTCACATTCTTTATTTGCAGGGACGTTGACCGAACTAATTCACCAACATTTTCTATCGTTGCCAAAATCTCCGGCTTTCCAACGAGATCCACCCTCCTAAACACCACTCCCGTATTTGGTGGTGCCGGCTTCAGCGTTATCGTGGAATGCTTTCCGGTGTGCAGCGACACTCCAGAAATCGTTGACTCGCGCAAAATCGTATGCTGCTTCATTTTCGGCCGAAACTACGAAAGGGGTCGACGGTGTAAAGCACAACTTTGGAAACTAAAACTTAAGTTTTCATGGTATGCTCGCTGGCAATGCGAGTCTCTCCGAAAGACTCCACGTGCAACGGTATACAGCTGTGGTACGGCGTAGACAGCGGAAAGTTCTCAGTAACCTATTTATTCATGTATTCCGAATCTGGAGTTAAACGGGTAAAAAACAATTAGCGGCCGTCCCTTCACGCTTTTTTGTGGGACTGTTCCCCAAAATCTGCTGTCATAGCTCTCCTTTGAATTGTCACCTAGTACAAAATAGTTACCATCTCGGACGTGAAATTCCATGCCTTCAGCGAGCAATTTGGCAGCAACGTAACCATTTTTGTAACCACCAGCCTTGGAATTTAATTTTTTAATTGTTTCGGTTGCGGACAATAGCTTCCCATTTGCAAATAATTTTCCTTCGCGAATAGCCAACGTATCACCTGGTTTTCCGACGAGTCTTTTTATGAAAAATTTCGGAGCCTTGGCAAGGTCTTGCACGTCATCTGTCCGAAAAATTATACACTCTCCGACCTTCGGAGCCCTGAAGTTGTAGGTCATTTTATCGACGAACAACATATCGCCGGGAAGAATCTCGAAATGGAGCAAACTTCGGCCGGAGCGTATAAAGTTACCAGTTTTTGTGAAACCAATATTCCTTCCAGCTGTTAAATTTTGATGATTTTTGCTTATAAAATCTTTCCATGACGAAGAATTTGGGCAGAACCTTTCCAAGAGGACCTTGTCCAACGCAAAGTCCGCAGGGGTAAGTATCTTATACGGTTTATCGGCAATAAGTATCACATATTCCCTGTTCGCCAAGCTACCGATCTTGTTCCTCACCAGCGTGTACGGAACCGAATATCCATTCTCTCCGTCGACTCTAATGAGCGGTATTGAAACCTCCCCACTATTTTGGGCCAAAATATTTATTTCGTTCGCACCATACGTGATTTTATCAAATATCCAACGCCATATGGATTTCTTGGAATTGTCGCCATCCAGTATTCTGTGTGTCATCCCATAGTACGTCGGATACATGGAATTCGTCGGAATTTGAAATGATTGCACGAAAAATGTTCGAATTGCCACAGCAAGGAATATGGCGACGAACAATACCTCTGTGTTTTCGCTCAAAAATTTTACCGGAAAGATATTCCCTCCGTATTTTCCTAGAATGGAACGTAGTGCCCCCGATCGCTCGCCTAATTCCGAGAAATTTTTGGCGGCAACAACGGACTTCAACGACGCTGTGTGCATTTCAATTTCGGAGACAACAGTAGGTGGTAGCAGATGGCTGCGATACCTTATGACTTTTCGTGCCGCTGATACAAGATCACTAGACGACACCAACAATTTTTTGTCCTTGCTATTCTGTGCGAAGCGGATCATCACTGAAAAGTTTGTCCAATATAAATTTCAACGAAAAATCATCGCCGAAGTCTATTACTTTGTTCCTGGAGCGCTGACCACTCACTATGAATATATTTTTGGCACCAAGCTTCTTGCCGAGAAACTCGAGAATTTCCGCATTTGCGCGCCCCCCATCCGCTGGGGCCATAACTTTTATTTTTAAAACGCCATCGCAGAAAGAGATAACCCCCCTGCGCGAAGCATTAGCTATGACCCGCACGGGAATTTTGCACATTTTTGCAAAAACTTTCAGAGGGACTTGCTTTCAACGTCGATCGGTGCCTCGGCCATGGTCGGATTTTCCTGCTTTGACAGGACATATTTCTTCACATTTTCGAGGCCAACTATCTTCGTTGCAACTTCTTCTCCGTAGGCAGCGCAAAGTCTCTCGTAGCGTAAAGAAACGGCTTTCTTGAAAGCCAAATTTTCGCCGTATTTCGCGATGGAAAATGACGTGCACTTCTGTTTGCCCTTAGCCGGCCGCCAAGTGACGGAATAGAATCCAAGCTTCTTATCTCCTTTGCCATTTTTCGACAACTTCGAAACGCCGAGCACGCCCGTTTGGTTTCTTTTGTCGTGGGAGACTATTTTCTGACTCCTCGGCTTCGAAGGGATGGCACACAGGCGCGCGGTCAATTCGTTGCGACAAACTATAGCCTTTTCGAGGGAGATGTCCTCGCCTCCGAGTTTCCTGTCGCTGAACAATTTGGAATAGCGAATCCCATTTTTATATCCGCGAACGAGCCACCCTTTGGTCGTTTTGGAATCTATCCTACTTATGCCTTTGTAAACATTCTTACGATTTTTTTTTGTATCCATATCAACAAAGAATTAACAGCGAGTATAACCCTCACATTACATTGTGAGGATAGTACGATGTTTAGCAGCGAACTATTAAAGAAAAAATTCAAACGATCCAGAAAAAAAACATTTTTTTGTAGAAAATTTCTAAAAATTTCAAATTACTCGCTCAAACTGTATCTTTGATGAAAAATTTATCCCGGGAAAATAGCGAGATTAGGACACACGTTGCCCCGTCATGTCTGTTTTTGCCGGTACTTTTCTTCATCGCTGGCGTGAGATCGAGAAAAATTCTACTATCGCTTGTAGTTCTTGTTAGTGCCCTGGCGATCGTTGTGGTGGGTGGAAAAGTGTTGGCCAAACGTTTCAGGAATGGGATTTTTTTTGACAAAATAGCATCCATTGCAATCCCAGTGGCCGTCCTTGCGACCAGCGCTCTTTTAGGATCACTATATTATTGGTATCGCTGTGCGCCATGCACCGTCGGCATGCAAACCAAAATGCAAGGTTATGCCACGGTGATATTGGAGGCGGAATCTCTAGTAGTTAGGAACAGGCAATGCGGTACATTCCACGGCTGCGGAAAAATAAAGGGCGTGGCTCGAAAAAATCGCAATAGTGAAAATTACGATCAGTTGAATGGCGAAAGGGTATTTTTCAGCATAGAGGTTTCCCTCTGCGATAAAATTCCACTCGTCGGGCAGGAGTTTCGTGTCGGCGGAAACTTGAAATTCATCGGAGACAGTGGGAGTAATTGGTTCCTTCGCCACCTGAAAAATTCGCACATAAATTGGCATATTTCTAACTGTTGTCTGCTTTCACTCTGCGAAAAAGTTCCTCTTCTGGCACCGTTTTTCGGGAAAATCGCCGACAAATTTTCATATTCATTGGCCATTGGAACGGAGAATTGGCCGATTGAAATCGGCATATTATCGGCAATGCTAACGGGCGCGAAATCAGAAATGGATGCCGTTTCCAGGGAAATATTCAACGACCTCGGCATTGCGCATTTGTTCGCTGTCAGCGGTATTCACATAGGAATCATCGCCGCGACTGCCGATATTTTGCTGCGAATATTTGGAGTCAAAAAGAGTTTTAGGCCGATACCAACATTATTTTTCCTGATATTTTACGTAAATGCCATTGGTTGCTCTCCGTCTGCCATGCGTGCACTGACGATGGTTGCATTTTACTATGCAGCTACCCTACTCGGACGCAGGCCGAATGTTTTGTCCGCCCTTTGCAACAGTGCTCTTCTCCACGTGTTGTACGATCCATTCGTAGCGTTTAACATCAGTTTTTTGCTATCCTATTCTGTCGTTGCCGGTATCGCCTTGATGGGATTTCATCTAAAATTCTTCTTATCACGAAAATTTTTGAACTTGTACGGCATAAAATTAGCTGCCTATCCGCCGACCTTTAGGTTTTGGTTTAAAATAAAGGGCATGTTAGTGACATCTGTTTCCATATCAATTTCAGCCTATCTTGCTAGCTTGCCGCTATCGATCGGATACTTCGGGACATTGTCGCTAATCACGATACCGGTCAACGTTATAGTCGTTCCGATTGCAACGTGCGCAATAATTGCTGGTGCAATCACGCTCCTTTGCGGCCTGTGTGGATTGGCAACGCTGTGTCCCCTCTCGAATTGGGTTGCATGTTCATTCGTCGGAATTTTTCGTTTGCTATCGCAAGATTTTTATAGCGATGCCTGCTGTTTGAAAAATCTAAATGTTCCTTTTGAACTGTGCGCAGCGGCAACATTGGCAATTTTGGCAGGCGCACATATAGTTGTTTCATCTGAAAAGGACGTGCTTTTTTTTATAAAAAGAAAAATTTTCCCACCGAATATCGTTGAATAGGATGCCCTTGTCGGGTGTGATAGCTATATTTTACTTTCCGCTCAAAAATATCAGACAAATGCGTAGTTGTCGCGCTCAGCAAAGACATTTTGTCTGATGATATAGTCGTCTTGCTTGAGAAAAGCATTCTGTTTAACGATGTTTAGCGGCAGGATTCCCGTTTTTTTGGAAAAGGGGGAGTGCTTTTTCCGAGCAAGATGACTATAGCTGTCACACCCTACAAGGGCATTCTATCCAACGATACTCGGCGGGAAAATTTTTCTTTTTGCAGAGGAAGGTACGCCCTTATCGGGTGAAACAGCTATATAGTATGCCATCCACGTTCTATGTGCAAATTTAAATGCGCTAGTCAAGGAGTTTGACTATATTTGAAGGCGATGCCAATAAAGCTACAAAGAAAAGACTTGTGGCGTCGTTCCTTTCGAAAACGAAGTCTGGGTTGCTGGATGGCTCACTGCGGTTAAATGATGTTGGTAATTTGAGTGATGAAGAGATGGTGTATGCCAATAATCAGGAATTTAAGTACATTGGTGGACATTTTCAGGTTCACCACATAATTCCCCGTGAACTGTTCCAAAAGAAAACATCGCCGACGTACAAGTTGCTGAACGCTATCGGCTTTACAAATGAAAATTTTTTGCAAAATTTGGTGGCTTTGCCAACGGCTCCATATTTGCCACGCGCGGTGGCGGAAAAGATGACTCCTATGCACGGTCGTGGAACAATTGGTAGGACGCCACACAATGGAAGCTATCCGATGTACACGGAGTACATTGAAGAAGAATTGGCGGTAATATGCGGAGACAACAGCCTGGCAATCGGATGCGGTGCGTGGCAGACAACGGCAGCCGCCGCCAAATGTGCTGTAATGTCGCTGATCAGTTCCGTCGGTGACAAATTGCGTTCCGGAACATTACGATTGCAATGATGATAGCGTGATTTGATCGATGGATACCGGTTTCCTAGCATCAATTGAATTGATGATTCTGTGTGGCGCTGACAGCGTGGCGCACAATAAGTATAAAATCGAAGCTTTTGATTCGACTTGCCAGGTGAATGTTTCATCATGCCGCCATGCAAAATTATTTGGAGCTTTTGGAGAAGGTTTTGAATGCCGGGGAGTCTCGTCCAGACAGGACCGGCGTCGGGACAATTGGATTATTTGGGGCACAACTTAGGTTCGATTTGAGAGAAAATTTTCCAGTTGTGACGACGAAGTTCATCAGCTTGAAGTCCGTGATTCACGAGCTTTTGTGGTTCATAAGGGGAGATACTAACGTCAAGTATTTGCGAGATAACGGTGTGAAAATTTGGAATGAATGGGCCGACGGAGACGGAAATTTGGGGCGCGTGTACGGAGCCCAGTGGAGATCGTGGTTGGCAGGTGACGGGCAAACAATTGACCAGCTGGCGAACGTCATCGACGGGATAAAAAAGAATCCGTTCAGTAGGAGGCATATCGTATCGGCCTGGAATCCCGGAGAGATCGACAAAATGGCGTTGCCGCCGTGCCATGCATTTTTTCAATTCTATGTCTCGGGTGATGGTGGTCTGAGTTGCCAGTTGTACCAGCGTAGTGCAGACATGTTCCTTGGCGTTCCGTTCAACATTTCGTCATATTCCTTGCTCACTGCGATGGTTGCCCATGTTTGCGGGCTTCATGCCAGGGAATTTGTCCATACGTTTGGGGATTTGCACATCTACTCGAATCATGTTGAGCAAGTTCGGGAACAGTTATCGCGGAAGCCACTTCCGTTGCCGATGCTAAGGCTCAGTGAAAGTATTACGGCGATTGATAATTTTTGCTACGAAGACATTGAAGTAATCGGCTACGAGCATTGTCCAGCGATAAAGGCGCCCATAGCGATATGACAAATTCCTTCGAAACGTTGTGCGGTGACCTGTTGTCGGTGTTGGACATGCGCGCAATTGCCGCAATGGCGGAAAATCGAGTCATTGGCAATGGGAGATCAATGCCATGGAAAATTCCGGAGGAATTGGCATTTTTTCGTCGGATAACGGATAATGCAACGGTTTTGATGGGTAGGAAAACATTTGAATCCATAGGATATCCGCTGCCAGGCAGGCGGAATATTGTGGTAAGCAGCGACCCCTTGTGGTGCGACAAATGCGGGATGTGGGACAAGGGTGTTGTAGCTGTGCAAAATTTTCGGCAACTACTGGGGCTCGACATCGGCGGCACAATTTGGGTATGCGGTGGAGCGACTGTATACTATCAATTACTTCCGGCATGTAGGGAATTGTATCTAACTACGGTATTTGGGGAATTCGCTGGGGATGTAAAATTTCCAAAATTTGACAGTTTATTTGCCCAGGATGGCATTTTACTAGTTCGCCCTGAGTTTCGAGTCGAAAGGTACGTAAACAGAAAACTTTTGCGAACGAAAAATGCGAATAGTCAGGAAAATTAGATTTTTTTATAAAAAATTTTTGAAGAAAATTCATAGAATTTTTGAACATATGGAGATATTCGCAACGGATGTTTTGCACGATAGGAGAAAAACAATTGGCACGGTTGTGGTTTCCTGGCTACTTTTTCCGCTGTCGATTTTGTTCTTGCAGATAGTAAGACTTAGGCGCTTTCTGTACGATAGGGGGGTTTTTACATCCGACATACTCGGGTGTCCCGTGATCGTCGTTGGAAATTTGACTGTCGGTGGAACGGGGAAAACCCCGGTCGTTGAAAAAATTGCAAGGGAACTCCACGAAAGGGGGAGGAAAGTAGCGATCCTCAGCCGTGGGTACAAGAGCAGGGGAGAACCATGTTGGAAAGCGTTCATTCGCTGGATTACGCACCAAAAGGAGCCACCGCCGAAGGTGGTGAGCGACGGAAAGTCCGTATTGCTATGCTCCGAAGTCGCCGGGGACGAGCCATTCATGTTAGCTGGAAATCTTCCCGGCGTCGTCGTACTCGTTGACAAAGATCGCGTGAAGGCCGGTCGCTATGCCATAAAAAATTTTGGTGCGGATATACTAATTTTGGATGACGGATTTCAATATTTTCCGTTGCTTGGCCATGTTAACCTTTTGCTGATAGACAAAACAAATCCATTCGGCAACGGTTACCTCCTGCCACGGGGAATAATGCGGGAACCGGTTTCACAAATCAGCCGTGCATCGTATGTGCTTTTGACAAAGGCGGATGGCGTCGTGGACGACTCGCTCATCGACACGATCAAAGGGCACAATGGGGATGCGAAAATTATAAGATGCGCACACTTTCCGCGGTACTTATCTTCCATTGATAGAAAGGAAATAATTCCCGTTGCCACCATCAGTGGCAAAAAAATAATGGCGTTCAGTGGCATTGCATCTCCGGATAGTTTTGAAAATTTCCTATTTCGGAATGATTCGAAGATTGTATATAAGAAAAGGTTCGTCGATCACCATAGATTTTCAAGGAAGGAACTGGAGAATATATTCGGAGTGGCACTGGCAAAGAATGCTGAGTTTGCGATTACTACGGAGAAGGACGCCGTTCGCATGCCACATGATTTCGTTTCCCCGATGCCGACGTATTTTTTGAAAATAGACATTGAAGCGATCGACGGAGAATTTGCATTCGAAGAGGCAATTTCAAAATTTTTCGCACCAACTTAAAAATCGTCGCATGTGAAATGCGTATTTATAGCAATTCCCCTTGACGAGGGCGTTTAAAAATATAGTAGGTAAGAGCGAGATGTACTATTCGAAGGATCTGAGGGAAAAGGTAGTAAAGTATTTCGAGGATCACAGAGCGAAGGAAACGAGCGAAGTGTTTGGCGTTGGAGTGAGG
>JAISXS010000074.1 GCA_031270385.1 Puniceicoccales bacterium
CCGGGTGTAAACACTGAAATTACCCAGACGGAGGTTGGGAGTACGGAGTTTTCTAGCAGGAATTTCTCGGATATCGGTGACACGGGAACCACCGCATACATAAACAATAATGAAGGGCGTGCTTTCCCTTATAAGGAGAAGAACGTTCTCGACAAGTATCGTTTGATAGGATGCCCTTGTCGAGTGTAACAATTATATATGGTCATCTTTTCTGAGAGGAGCGTATTGTTTTTTATAAAGACGGAACTTCTCCATCAAGTATCATTTGGCAAAATCTCCGCCCGGTGTCTTCGAAGTTTATGCTTATCGAACGAACCCGGGAGGAACATACATTGCATTATTTCTGATGCTTTCGCAGTAGTGCTGCAAAAATGCTTTCATGAAGTCCCCAAGATCACCAATCTGCTCCGCATACGACGAATCGGATACCAGATTTTTTTCGAGAAGGAAATCAGATCTTTCGTAGAATTCAACGACATTTTGCCCATCAAATCTGCAGACGAAATCCTTTGTTATAATCTGGTAGACGCCGTTTTTATAGCTGATGGCGAAGCGGGATGCAGTTTTATCGAACAAGCTTGATCCGAACGAAAAATAATCAAGGTCCATGGCAACAAGATCCAAAACAGTCGGCATAATATCTATTTGCTGGGCAACTTCATTGGATTTTCCGACGAGTTTGCCAGTTGGGTCGAAAAATATCAACGGAATCGAATATCCGCCCAAATTGCTTTTATAATACCTCTCTTGCGGCCCCGATATGTGATCCGCAACCAAAACAAATATGGTATTCTTATACCAATCCATCTTTTCTGCGGTCTCGAAAAATTTGCGCAACGAATAGTCGGTGTAAGCAATGAGCTCCTGCACGGGTTCGTCGCCGTTGCCCTTTGGAAATTTACCATGCAATCTCTCCGGATATGAGAATGGGTGGTGCGATGACAAAGTAAACAACACAGATAAAAACGGTTTCTTCACACCATCTATCTTTTTCGCAACAAATTGGAAAAATTCTTCATCGTACACTCCCCAGCCGCTAATGTCGGACGGTGGTCCATCATAATCATATACGCAGTAGCATTCTTCGATTTGCGCCTTTCTGCGCAGGCTATCGAAGTTGCAAGAATTTCTTCTTCCTCCGTAAAAAAACAGCGTTTTATAGCCGTTTTTTTGCAAAAGCGAAGGAAGTGATTCCATTCTGTTTTGCGAATAAGCGCTTAGTATGTACGACGAGTTGAGAAGCGGCGGGATCCCGAGTAGCACAGATGTCAAGCCATCTATGGATATCAATCCGTTTGCAAAACCGTCAAAAACATAGCTTTTTTCAATGAGCGAATCCAGGAACGGTGTAAACGGCACGTTGGGACTTTCTTTAAATTGGTTATCCAGTGCTCCAATGTGTTCCGCCGAAAAGCTTTCTAGGATTATTATGAATATGTTTTTACCCTCAAAATTCACACCTAAGCCGGAAAGGTTGCCTCTTTTGTGGATTGGCGAAAATTTGCAAAGTCGACTATCATCTCCATCGAAATATCTCAACCGCGGCACACTTGTTCTGACAGTCGTATGAAAAATGTTAAACGCAGTGTTGTTTACAAGACTAGCCATTTGCGTAGTTGGAGCATAAATGTTAGCACAGGCCGGTTTTAGTGGCCTACCCTGAAGCCCGCCGCGTATGCCAATTACCAGCAATGCCACCGCGATAAAAAAGTATGCAAAGTCGCGGCGCCGAATCCTCTCCGTTTTGCCAACTAATCCGAGCCTAACCGGGCACAAACAGAGAATCCACGCGAAAATTATGCCGATGGCAATGACGTGCCAATAGCGGACCACAATGTCACGGTATATTGACGAATCTTCGTGCAACATTGGAGCTTGGTCAAATATTTCACTGCCCATTCGACGAAATGTGAAGGAAAAATACTTCACATCGATCGTGTTGACAAGCAAGGCAAAAAAGTTGAGTACCAAAAACCACATTTCCGCCAGAATATTCGGAAATTTCCAGGATCGCATGCGCAGCGGCAATGCCCAAAAGACAATGATCGGGGCATTGAATATGGCGACAGTAGCCGCGTCAAATCGCACGCCTGCGGCGAATGCTTTTATGATGTTTGCTGCAGATTCATCGGCGAAAAACTTATAGTTGCACAAAAAAAATAACACTCTCGCCAAAGAAAAAAGGATCATCAACGTTGCCAACCTTAGCAACATTGTTTTCCAATGATTTTTCTCTTGTCTTTCAGTCCACACGCTCAATCCTCTAACCCGAACTGCATGGAGAGCTAACAAAAATCATGGGAGTGCAAAGAAAAATCCACCGAAAAATACTGCGACTATCGATAATCTTCCTGTGGAGGTACATTGTAAATCCGCTGAGTTACTCCATAAGCGGCATGCGGTTCATGCGCCATGAACGACCATTTCGCGTAGAATTGGTCTGCGGCATAATAATTTTGCCGATATGCCTATGGGTATTCGGATGGACTTGGAAGTTTTTGCTTTTGATCGTCGACTTTTTCGCACTCCTGATAGCGGAATGTTTGAACACCGCCATCGAGTCGATCGTCGATTTCGCCGCTCAAAATAAAAAATTTCCTCTGGCAAAAAAAGCGAAGGACACAGCCAGCGCCGCCGTTTACATCGCCCTTTGGAACATAATAGTTTGCGCGGTTTTCGTCCTCACGTTGGATTGATGACCCTTTCATAGTCACTGAATGGCGTTGGCAAAGAATGTATAGCATCTTATAACTTTTTCGCCCGGGAAAGGCGTGTTTTTTTGTGAAAGGAAAAATTTTCCCGCCGAGTATCGTTGGATAGAATGCCCTTGTAGGGTGTGACAGCTATAATCATCTTCACCGAGAAAAGCATACTCTCTGTTCCAAAAAACGAAAATCTTTTCGCTAAAATATCGTTATAGTTGTCATACCCGACAAGGGCATTCTGTCCAACGATACTTGGTTGGAAAACTTTCTTTTTGTAAAGGAAGACACGCCCTTCTAGAGTGAAACAGCTATAACCTACGCTTCATGTGCAAATTTAAATGCACTTTTCAAGGAGTATGATTATACGTGTTCTCGATTTCATTCTGTATCATATACTCTAGTTCAACAAGTTTAGAAAATTCCAGAGCGTTTCTGAAAAACTGATCATGCTTTGTGCCGGACCATATCCTTGTTTCGCGGCTTCGGCAAACCACTTGAATGCCTCTTCAAGATTTTTAGAGACAAATTCGCCGTTGAAGTACATCACACCGAGGTTGTATAGCCGTCACACTCGACAAGGGCATCCTAACTCAACGATATTTGGCAAAAAAATCCTCCCTTTTATAAAAAAAACATGCCCTTTTCAGATGAAACAGCTATATAGCTGTTTCATCTGAAAAGGGCATGCTTTCCTTTATGAAAGAGAAAAACTCCCCGCCAAGTATCGTTAGATAGAATGCCCTTGTCGAATGTGACAGCTATAACGCTTGGGTGGAACAGTCCCTCGTCCCTGCGTT
>JAISXS010000008.1 GCA_031270385.1 Puniceicoccales bacterium
TTCAATGATGCAACGAGGGATTGTTCCACCCAGGCGTTAAAGACCTCGCCGTCGGTGGTGCAATCGTAGACGCATTCGGCAATGGTCTTGCCATTGACATATCCGGCGACGATGTTCGTCCGCTGAAATTCTAACTTTCTGTATTTTCTGTTCAGCGGCACACGCTCCAAGTTTCCGGTCTCCCTCAACTTCTTCTTCCATTCGAATATGGCACGCACGCTCACTCCAAACGTCTCGCTCGCTTTCATATTTTAACACACTTTTTTTCAAATCCGTTGTATAGTATGCCATCTACTCTTCATGTGCAAATTTAAATGCGCTTGTCAAGGAGTTTGACTATAAAGCCCCGATACCACAGCTTGATGTGTCGAAGTTTCAGGCCACTACCACTACTAGCCAGAAAGTATGATCATCTCACTCGAAAAAAGCATTTTAGCTAACGATATTTGATGGAGAAATTCCCGTTTTTACGTGGAAAAAATATGTCCTCCTTGGGTGAGATGGCTATGTATAACCGTTCCGCCCGAGAAGGGCGTGCTTTCCTTTGTAAGGAGAAGAACGCTCTCGACAAGTATCGTTTGATAGGATGCCCTTGTCGAGTGTGACAACTATATAGTTATCTTACTTGAAAAAAAGCATTCTGCCTAACGATATTTAGCGGGCAGATTCCCGTTTTTTGGAATAGAGGGTATGCTTTTTTCGGGTAAGATGGCTACAATAAAACAGAAGATTTGAAAATTTTTTGTTGCGTGAAAATTCCTATGCCAAAGCAGGTGTTTATTACTCGGCTTTATGCGCAACACTTATTCATATTCTTGCAATCAACGACTGATAAAAATAAAAATAGATACAAAATACGTAAATATGCCATTGACATTTCTCATCTTATTCTTCTTATGCAGCGCCGAATGACAAAAAGAAGGAAACAATATGAGTACCATACAAACCAATACTTCTCCACAAACCCCACGCATATGGTACGTGTATCGTACGCGAGCTCAATGACGCAAAAGCCTATATGTGAAGACTTATATCTAACGCGCAAAGACGGCAAGTTTGTCGTTCATGATCCTGCAGAGACATCCGAATGTTTTTCCAAATCCGCAGAGCAAAGATATACTCTGCCTATTTGTAGCCGTCACACTCAAGAAAGGCATCCCGTCCAACGATACCCAGCGAGAAAACTTTTCCTTTCACAAAAGAAGACACATCCTTCTCAAGCGAAACAGCCATACAATCTCGGTGAAGCGCAACACGACGACAGCAAATTTGTCGCTAAGAATCCTAAAAAAGCGTTCGACTTGTTCTATGAAGCCGCGGAACAGGGACATGCTTCAGCACAATACAACCTCGGTGTGATGTACTTCAACGGCGAATTTGTAATTGTACAGTTCAATCGCAATGGCTCTAGTGGTCATTTGCACGGCCGTTTGCCTTGGATTCGTGTTTAGCGTAGCCGGACCGATAAACACAGTTTTGACGTTCGCAATGGGGGTGGTATTCGTGTGTCTTATCTTCAACACAATCACTGGCTATAGCGTAAATTTGCTTGACACTGTTAATTTTAAGGCTGCTGCCTTCGCAATGCCGATAGTGATGTGCAGCTACGGATTCTTTCGGCGATACCACCCGTATGTTGCCGCCTTAACAATGACAGAAAGCTAGTAAAAAAGGCGATAATTATCGGTGGGCTCCTGCCGATTGTGTTCAACCTCGCGACCATAGCCATAGGCTTCAGTGTTCTGACGCAGGAAGAATTGGCGGAAGGTGCAGCCAACGGATGGCCAGTATTCGTCGCGTTGAAAAACAAGCTTGGATCAGAGTCATTGTCTGTTCTTGGCAATTTGTTTTCGGTTTTTGCCATATTATCTTCCCTTTTCGGCGTCACATCGGCTATGAAGGGTGCATTTTTTGACCCGTGCGGGAAGCAAAAGGTGCTGGCGATGATCGTTGAATTCATCGTCATCCTAACCGTTCCAGTAACAGTTGCCATATGTTGTCCAGGTATTTTCTTGAGTGTACTGTCATTCGCCGGCGGAATTTTGGTAAACATACTGGCCGGATTGCTCCCGGTTCTGCTGTATGTCAAGCAAAAGCCGACAAGTTGGTGGCACATGTTGCTCATTGCAATATTCGCCTTTGTCTTGTATGTCGAAATCAGTAAAATGATTTCCAGTATATCAGCCAAGGTATCGGGCTAGTATCCATGAGTTTGCGTATTGCAATGCGCCAGAGTTTTTTACCCTCCTAGGCAAATGGTGCGCGTGAAAAAAGCTGATGTCGCCGGGCAATTCTACTCTGCGGATCCGAAAGTTCTCGGTAGTACAATTTCGTCCATTGTAGTTAAACGGGACTATGAGTACGCTTCCAGGGCTGTGATCGCCCCGCACGCCGCGTTATTTTACTCCGGCACACTTGCGGTCAACGCCTTGCAGTATCTGGATGAAAAAGCAAAAAACATTTTTATTTTCGCCCCAGCACATCGCGTAAATTTTGATGGCATTGCTGTCTGTGACTACGAAAGCTTCGAGATACCGCTTGGCTCTTTCGCGGTGAACGTGGAAATCGTGGAAAAACTCCGTGAAAATTTCGGATGCGTGCCGTTCAATGATGCTTTTACCGGGGAACACGCGATCGAAGTGGAACTCCCATTGCTCCGTGGCCGTTTTCCAGACGCGAAAATTGTGCCACTAGTCGTTGGAAATGTCAGCTATAGGAAAGTGACAGAAATAGTTGAAGGATTTTGGCAGGACAGGACCAATGCTTTCGTAATTTCGTCTGACCTAAGCCATTTCCATTCCTACGACGTCGCGAAAAAAATCGATTCAGAAACCTGCGACATGGTTGAAAATTGCAGCATCGAAGATTTTTCAAGTGAACGTGCATGTGGAGCAACCGCTATCCGTGGGCTCATCGATTTTGCCGCCGAGGAAAATTTTTCTCTCATAAGAATCGGAACATGCAATTCCGGGGATGCCGGCGGAAGTGTGGAACGCGTCGTTGGCTACGGCGCATGGATGCTAGTCGAAACATCGAGAAACCGGTTTTTAAGGGATAATTTCTCTGAACGCATTATTTCAATTTGCAGGGATGCCATAGGAGCGGGGTTAAAAAACGAAAAAATTGTGATTCCGAACTATATCCCAGGAATTTTTCATCAATCAATTGCGAGTTTTGTAACTCTGGAAATCGACGACGATCTCCGCGGTTGCATCGGGTCGATTCATGCCCACAGACCACTGATGTCGGATTTAATGCGCAATGCCCACGGTGCCGCCTTCGGGGATCGCCGATTTAAACCGCTCACACGCGATGAATTTGAAAAGATCACGATTGGCGTTTCGCTCCTGTCGACCCCGAAGGCGATCGTATTCAATGGGGAGCGAGAGTTGCTTGAGGCGATCATTCCGGTTGTCGACGGAATAATCATTCGCGATGGCGCATTCCAAGCAGTGTATTTGCCGAGTGTGTGGAAGCAACTGCCTAACAAGGAACAATTTCTGAACTCACTCAGGGTAAAAGCTGGTTTGGCAAGCGATCATTTTTCCGAAACATTCGAGGCGTTCAAATTCTCTACGGAACACGTCGGATAATACAATTTTAATTTTTTTTATTAAATACTTGACTTTTCTTTAAAAAAACAAAAATTTCACACCATGTCGATGGAAGATATTGCAGCCAGGGCAGTGGACGAGCAGTTGCGGTCACAGATCCAGCAGATAACGGGTGAAGATTTTGAGTTTCAGGGTCTACAGGCGACTGATCCAAATGCCGTGGATGCATTCAATAATGCCATGGGAGGGCAGACGAATTTTAACGCGAATGGAATTGCGAATGACCTGAATGTTGCAGCGGATTCCTTTGAAATGGATCCGCAGGTGCCGCAGGTCGTTGTCGACGGAGTGAGGAGCAATGCAGCGAGAATCCCCGGTAGCATGAATACGCTGGGTCGTCAGGTTTTAGAGGCCGTTGGAACGGGACACGAAGGTAGAATATCGGATCTTTTTTCGTCAATTAAACGAAACCTAAGCGAAGTAGGACAAGTTCTCACCAAGCTGTCCAATCAGGATAACTTGTCACAAAAAGATTTACTCCTCATACAGTTCCAAATTTCGAAGATGTCGATTTCGCTCGATGTTGCGTCGAAAGTCGGCGACAAGGGGTCCCAGGCGTTGCAGACGTTATTCAGGGATAAATAGCTTTGTGTATGCGGTTTATAGTCGTCTTGCTTGAGAAAAGCATTTTGTTTATAGCCGTCACACTCGACAGGGGCGTCCTGCCCAACGATACTTAGCGGGAGATTTTTCCTTTTCATAAAGGAAGATACGCCCCTCTCAAGCGAAACAGCTATATATAAATGATAGTGATTTCGTCGAGACTAAGTCGGTGTATGAAATGGGTCCAAATTCCAAGTTGACTGTGAGAGTTTCTATGAACAGTACTGGTGATTTTAAGTACATTCCGGTGGTCACCTTAAAGACGACATTCCATGTAGCAACCGATGGAACAGCTGAATCTAGTACATTCCTGGAAGACGACAGCAATAGCAATAAGTGTGGGAATTGGGAATGCGATAAGTGCTGGAAATGGAATTATACTGTTGTTGGGGCCGCACTTTCGGGTAGATCGGCGAGCGCAGCACAGATCGACGAAGTCCTTGG
>JAISXS010000088.1 GCA_031270385.1 Puniceicoccales bacterium
GTGCCTGTTGTGATCGCCCAACACAACAAAATTATTTTTCTAAACGCACGATTGAAGTGTACGAAATGCTCAAGATCTTGTCCGGGGAAGCTTGCATACGTAGTTATCTTACTTGAAAAAAGCATCTGTCTAATGACATTTATAATTATCTTACTTGGGAAAAGCATTCTATCTGACGATATTTAGCGGAAAGATCTTTGTTTTTTGGAATAGAAGGCATGCTTTTCTCGGGGAAGATGACTATAGTCGTCTTGCTTGATAAAGGCATTTTAATACAACGACGCGCCAATGGAAAGTTCATGCTTTTGTGGAAAAACAATATGCTCTTTTCAGGTAAGATGACTATGCATAATTCCATCAGGTTGGCACGTCATCCTTCGTTGAATCTGTGATTTTATAACTTTCCATGTGAATGGATGGGTCCGCTCGGAACATTAACTTTGCGTTGAATCGCTCTTCCAATGAAACGAGCGCTTTTGCGTCGTTTTTCATACGATCCAACACATCACCGTTCAGGGAAACTTTCAATTCAACCTTCGTTCCGGGTGGAAATTTTTCCTGCTTTTGACGCAAAAATTCCATTATCTTGCGGTATATCTCATTGCACATCGTGCGTGGCGATTTTACGAATCCATCACCGTTGCAGTATTTACATGGTGTACGCATTTCACTACTGTTACTCCTAGAATGGCGTTGCCTAGAAATCTCCATCAGTCCAAGTTGCGAAATCGGAAGGACAAAGTTTTTTGCCTTATCTTTTGATAATTCCGTGCGCATGAGATTAAAAATGCCAATGCGATCCTTTCTGTTTATCATGTCGATGAAATCGATGACTATCAAACCACCAATGTTGCGCAGGCGTAGTTGGCGAGCGATTTCCTTGCCAGCTTCAAAATTTAGATTGAAAATAAAATTGCCGCCATCCTTTTCCTTTGATTTATAATTTCCGGTGTTGACGTCTATCGATGTCAGTGCCTCTGTTTCGTGAATGACAATTTCTCCACCGCATGATAGGCGAACGCAGCGAGTGAATGTCTGTTCCACCTGTCGCTCTATGTTAAATCGTTCGAAGAGCGGCACATTTTCCGTGAACAGATGAAACTTTTGCTTTGAACGCGGTGAAACCGCTGACACCAACTCGATCATGCGATCGAATACCACGCCATCGTTTACAATTACTCTGTCGACATCATCCGTTAAAAAATCCCGTACTGACCGTTCCACGAGGTCCGGCTCTTCATGTATTATTGCTGGACTTGCCGTGTTTTCGTAGCACGATACGATCTCTTCCCATTTTTTTAGTAAAATATATAAATCCCTAACAAAATGGCGTGCCTTTTTCCCGATACCTGCCGTGCGCACAATGACACCCATTCCGTCCGGAATTGTCAATTTGTTCAAAATTCCCTTGAGTCGCGATCTCTCTTTTTCATCGTCAATTTTTTTCGAAATGCCACATTCTCCGGAAAAAGGCATCAAAACTACACACTTGCCGGGCAAGGAAATGTTCGTTGTTACCCGCGGACCCTTATTTCCGATCTGGCCCTTTATAACCTGGACCATTATGTCAGTTCCGATTTTGTATAGTCGCGGAATATCATCCAGCGTTATTGGTTTATTTTTTTTCGAAGAATTCTTTCTGATAACCTCGAAGGTCTTGTCATTCGCCTCCGGCAATATGTCCCAATAGTGGAGAAATGCGTTTTTTTCTTCGCCGATATCAACGAAAGCCGCTTTCAATCCAGGTTCTAAATTTTGAATTTTTCCCTTAAAAATTGCGCCGACGAAATTTTTTTCTCCCAAGAACTCAAATTCGTAATTTTCCAAAATTCCGTCTTCCAAAAGTGCAATTCGATTTTCCGTCAATTCACAGCTTAGAATCAGCTCTCGAAATGTTTTGTCCGACCTTGAAAGGGATTTTATTATCCTTCGCAATATCGGTTGCTGTTTCGCCCGCGTAGCCGCTTCCCGCTTTATTTCATCAGTGGAAAGTTCTTTGATCGCACATTTTTCATCGGAATCAGTTGCCGGTACGTGTCCCCTAATACTTTTCATTTATACTTCCTAACCTTCATAGGAAGGATCTTTTAACACCGTTGCCTTGCGTAAAGATTCTGTGGTAGCGATAAATGCCGAACCACACCCTGCGAAAGCGAAACCGGCAGAAAAGACCCTCCGTAACTTAAAAATGGAGGCGGAATGCCAGTTATCGGCACCAATCCAATTGCTATGCCGACATTCGTGCAAATGTGTGCCCGAAATAGCATACTTATCCCGACGCACAAACACGTCCCGAATTCATCACGGACACAATCTGCAGGTCGTAATCCGCTCCATACAACTAAAATATATGATAATACAACAATCATTGGTCCGAGAAATCCACTCTCTTCAGTAATTATGGGAAAAACAGGACCACTGGACGCAACAAATTTTTGCAAACACTCCAATCCTGCTCGCGTCCAGTTGTTGAGCCATCTCCACTCCCCAGCGACAATTACAGATTGGCACGAATTCCAATCGATTCCAGCATCACTATACGCCTCAGGAAACTGAAACGGAACCACCTTGCCCATTTGGCATTCCTCCGCTGGAACGGCGGAATGATTTTCACATTTCTCGAAAGACTGTTCGCCATTCGGACACTTCCTGCCAGAGCAACTTCTGCAAACACAAGCGTCGACGGGGCTCGCTAACAACATCACCAGAGCGATCGTAAACACACAGGCCAAAAAAACCTTCGACAAATCTGAAACATAGAACATAGTAAGAAACACGGCTGGAAGCACTAACTCGAGACCGGTCCGCGGAACACCAACGTCGCTGGTATGCAAAACACCAAAAAGAATTTTGCAAGATTTGTTTACCTGAAAATCGACATTTGTCAGTTGCAAATTTTTTCAGTCAAGACGGTCGGATGCTCGCAAATCAGCACATGTTTCAAATTTTTTGTGCACAACGAACAAGATTCCGTCGTGTTATCGTTGGTAGTGCAGGAGGTAAGCGTACAACGGGAGTATATAGTCATCTTACCTGAAAAAAGCATATTGTTTTTCCATATATAGTTATCTTACTTGAGAAAAGCATACTCACTTTTCCAAAAAAGGGAAATTTTCCCGCTAAGTATAGTTATCTTGCTTGAGAAAAGCATTTCAGTGCAACGATACACCAACGGAAAGTTCATGCTTATATGGAAAAATAATATGCTCTTTTCAGGTAAGATTACTATATTTCAGCGTTCCCAACAATCCACCAGTTCAACCGATTATAGCCGTCACACTCAGCAAAGGCATCTTATCCAACGATATTTGGTGGGGAGGTTCTCCTTTTTATAAAGAAAAGCACGCCCTTCTCAAGCGAAATAGCTATAGCGGTGGGATCCCCGTTTTTTTTTGGATTATAGTCATCTTGCTTGACAAAAGCACTTCGCTCAACGATGTCTAGCGGGGAAATTCCCGTTTCTATGAAAAATAATATGCTCTTCTCGAATAAAATGACTATAATTCAATTGTGTGTGGACGTTATCCTGTCCCTGAGCAGTAGAATTGCCACCAGATTTGTCAGCAACAGGCCGTCGATGCAGACGTCGGCGATAGTCCATGCAAGTGATGCCTTCACAAATACGCCGATCGGCATAATTGCTATGAAGAGCAGACGGTAGTAACGTCGCCAATCGGCGTTGCGAAGGAAGAAAAATGTGTGCTCCGCAAACCATGCCCAGGAAATTATCGTCGTAAGTGCAAAAAAGTAAACGGTTACCGGGACGATCAATCCGGCGAATCTGTTCCCGAATGCACCAACGAATGTGTCTATGCACATCTTGCTGGCATTTTCCGTGAGATTCGGCGACACGCAAATTATTAATATGCCCGTAATGGCGCAGAGTATTGCCACCAAAATCGGTGCCAGTAGCGCAATTATTCCCTGCTCCCTGGCATGTTGTTCCATACGGAGATGCTCTCCATCGACGTTGCCGTGGGCGATAGCGGACAGCCCAAGGCCGATGTCGGTGGCAAAAAGTCCGCGGGAAGTTCCAGTATGCAATGCTTTGATTAGTATAATCCCAGCAATACCACCTTCCGCAGACGCCAATGAAAATGCGCCTATGAAAATTTCCTTCAAAGCAAATAATATGCGATTGTAAACCATGCATATGCCAATGAAACATATGGCGATGTAAATTACTCCGATAACCGGGACTATGAGATCGGAAGAGCGTCGTGTAGGGAAAGAGTGTTCAC
>JAISXS010000050.1 GCA_031270385.1 Puniceicoccales bacterium
GCGGAAAATGTTGTACAGTCTTCCTCCTGGGCACTATAGCTGTTTCATCCGAAAAGGGCGTACTTTCCTTTGCAAAAAGAAAAATTTTCCCGCCAAGTATCGTTGGACAAAATGCCCCTTGAAGCGTGACGACTATGCATAGGGGAAAATACGCCCTTCTCGGGTGAAACAACCATATAATTGCAACCTGGAAATATGAATACATTCTATCTCCTTTTGTCTTGCAAGTTTCTGCGAATGCGGGTATAAAGGCCCACAAAAGATGGACACATCCAGCGATATTTCCATGTTCGATGTTGTCTCTTCGGCCAGTGGCATGAAATTTTGCGTTGTTGCAGAAATAAAATCCGTGGAAACGAAGTTGGCGAAGAATAATAGCGACTACCTGTCCGTCACGGTGGGGGACAAAAGTGCCACGTGTGTTTGTAAAATCTTCGGTAGTTCGCCGGTATACAATTTTTTTAGGGTGGCGAAGCCGGGCACAATAGCCTTGCTCGAAGGGATTTCCAAGGATTACAACGGGACGTTCTCCCCGGATATAACATCCGCAAGGGCACTGACGGATTTGGAGATTTCCAATGGCAAATATTTACAGAAAGTCACCGCTTGTGCCGAAGAGGGAGTCGATGCGTTGGAGTCAGAGTTGGAGAAAATGATCTCAACGATAGCCAACGACAAACTGCGGGCGACCGTCACAGGGGTAATAGGTGAGCTTGGCCCGGATTTTTACAGCAAGGCGGCCGGGATTTCCATGCACCACGCTTACAAGAACGGTTTGCTTGAACATACTGTCCATGTGGCACGCGCCGGTATGAATCTGCTGAAACTGTACCCATTTATCGACTATGGAATTGCACTTGCTGGGTTGATCTTGCACGACGTCGGGAAAACGCTAGAATACACCAACGACCCTGTCGCGCAAAAGACGAGAATAGGTGTGTTACACGGACATTTGATACTCGGCTACAGGATCCTCAGGAAAATCGCAATAAAGAATTGCCTGGACGATGACATCTTGGAGCGCCTTGAGCATGTCATCCTCAGTCACCATAACGATCCTGAGTTCGGTGCCGTTGTCAGGCCAGCCACTCCGGAGGCGGTTTTCGTCGCATTGGTAGATAACCTCGATGCGAAGATGGGAATGGTCGAACAACTCCTCAAATCGACCCCGCAAAAGAATGTCTTCTCCGACTTCCACAAGGGCCTGGAGTCTAAAATTTTGGTTTCTCCGATTGGTAGAAGTAGCGCGTAGCATGCCGTTGGCGTACGGCTGTCGCCCCCCACAAGGGCATCCTGCTCGACAATACTTGGCGGTAAAGTTCCTTTTTTCATAAAGAAAAGCACGCCCTTTTCGGATGAAACAGTCATACACGCTCGAAAAGCTTGCAATTTTGTCAAATTTTATTGACAATTGCGTAGCGTAGCTTATCATTGATTGGATGATTCTAATCAAAGTTGCAGGGCAACAGCCAAGGCAGATTGCAAGTTTACCCGACAGAAACACGGTCATCAAGAAAATTTGGGAGACGCATGTCTGGCCGAATGTGAAAATTTGCAGCCCAATCAAAATGCAAACTATAAGGTGGCTAGCTAGCAGGAAAAACGCCATCCAGGCCGCTAGGCCAGTTAGCAACCGCACAGTTTCCGCGGTATCAGCAAATACAACGGTCCAAATTGGTAAACCTCCCCAAAACTTACCTGACAAATTCGTAAATGTCAATTTGCACAATACCGCCCGTACGGTTTGCCGGCCAATACAGGGAAAAGAATCAGTCAGACGTCCCATAAAAGCCAGTGATCTCTACGTTGAACTACAACATAGTGGTTCGGGAACGTGCGGACTGCACGCAATGCATCACTACATTGGAACTCATTGCCTCACCTCCAAAGACATCAGCTCGCAAGTGGATATCAATTCCTTCGCTAAGCCAGCTTTCGACGAAATTGCAAAAATTTTAGCAAAAATTGGCGACAATGACCTTAGTAACGTGTTCGCGAGCCCGCACAGCAACTGGAATCATACGCAGCAAAGCGATAGGGAAACAAACGTAAAAAAAGCCAAACAAATCGTAGCAGAGATTGGGGAGTTAGCAATACATGATCCTCTGACGGAAAGCGACGTCGTTCATTGCAGAAAACTTGTTGGTGATCTTCGAAATTTGCTGGCGCACGGAGGAAACAAAACAGTATCCTGCACCAAAAAAGTTGACGAATGCCTGAACATAGCCAACGAAATATACGGTGTGATTAACGTGAAAAGCAACGGAACCGCTCCGGATGTCATAGCGAAGGTATTGGCCGTGAATTTTGACAAAGGAACGGTTTTGGGAAACGCAAATGATTTTTCTGCTGATGGACAAAGTGGAAAACTTAATTACAGCGTCATTTTCGAAAAATTAAATAAATTGGGCGTTGACAGAGCCATCATAGGTGCAAGTGGGCACTTCCTTGCGCTGAGGGCAACCGGAGATGGGTGGTGTGTAATTGATTCGTTGTCTGGAAGAGTGCACAGGGAAATTGACAAATTTTTACCAAGAACTGGCCAATCATTTTCAGGCGTGATTTACCCGTCCATCGGAAGCGATGCCATTGCCGAAGAAATCTTTTCAAAATTAGCCAAAATGTAGCATTCAGTAAGTTTTTCGGAAAATCCCTTCGTTCACGGCGTAAAATCGCTGATCACACAGAACGTACGAAAGATTCCAAGTTGGGCAAAATGTCGCCAAGCCACCATCACCGGGGCCCAAATGGAACCAAATAAAACATTGAATTTGCCAATCACTATTTTTGAATCTCGAGCAATGGGAATGCTCGCCGTGAAAAACCTAAAATTGTCGATCGATAAGAAGATTGTCGTGGATGGGCTCTCACTGGAAATTTCTACTGGAGAGGTGCATGCTATTATTGGCAAAAATGGCGCCGGAAAGAGTTCATTGGCAAAAGCAATAGCTGGACATCCTGATTACGAGGTTGTCAGCGGGGATATCACCGTAGATGGCGAAAGTGTTATCGGAAAACAACCCGATGAGATTGCAAGGATGGGTTTTTTTCTAGCTTTTCAGAATCCCGTAGAAATTCCAGGAGTCACAGTTGCAAATTTTATACGTGCTGCGCTACAGGCCAAGGAACATGGAACAACTTCGTTTAATGCCATTGACTTCTACAAAAAATTATACGAAAAAATGGACGTGCTTGGAATGGAAAAAAGTTTTAGCTCCAGATCATTGAATGACGGGTTTTCAGGCGGGGAGAGAAAACGCTGCGAAATTTTGCAAATGCTGATGCTTGAACCAAAATATGTCGTTTTTGATGAAACGGACAGCGGGCTCGACATCGATGCGCTCAAAATGGTGTCAGCTGCCATAAACTCCATGAGAAACCGCAACTTCGCAGCTATGGTAATTACCCACCACAACAAACTACTTGAGTATGTGCACCCCGATTTCGTCCATGTAATTTCCGATGGCAAAATCATAAAAAGTGGAGGATTTGAAATAATAAGAAATTTGGAAAAATTCGGCTATCAATTTTTCGATGCTGGGGGACAATGACTGAAAACATCGACACTTTTCAACGAGCGATCGATGAAGCAAATTTCCACTATGCCGTGGATTATAAATTCGACGCTGGCATCGGCTTGAATCCGAGAACAGTCGATTACATATGTGGCGTAAAAAACGATGCCCCTTGGATATGGGCTTTTCGCCATGAGGCACTACAGAAATTTTATAAAATTCAACTGCCAAAATGGGTAAAAAATAATGAGGTTCGCGCCATAGATTTTTCAAAAATTCGCTACTATCTAGCAAATGACCAACTGCCAAAGACGTCGTGGGAAAGCGTGTCAGTCGATGTTAGGGAAACTTTTGAGCGCCTGGGTATCCCGGAAAGAGAGAGAAAATTTCTCGCCGGAGTGGAAGCGCAGTTCGACAGCGAGGCGGCATATTCGCGCATGCGCGATGAACTTGGGAAACTCGGTGTAATTTTCGTCAATTCAACGGATGGACTCAATCTTTTTCCTGAAATTTTTCAAAAATATTTTGGAACAGTCGTCCCAACCGGGGATAACAAATTTAGCGCACTAAATAGTGCAGTTTTCAGCGGCGGAAGCTTCATTTACGTGCCGAAAGGCGTGCGAGTTGGACAGCCCCTGCAGGCATATTTTCGCATAAACGCCGAAAATTTTGGACAATTCGAGAGGACATTGATTGTCGTCGATGAAGGAGCAGAGATGACATACATCGAAGGATGCACGGCTCCGAAATTTGAGACATCCACTATTCATGCAGCCGTTGTGGAAATAATCGCCCTAAAAGGTTCAAAAATTCAATACATTACGGTGCAAAATTGGTCAAACAACGTTTTCAACCTCGTAACCAAACGGGGAGTCGCCCATGAAGATGCGGAAATTAAATGGATCGATTGCAACATCGGATCGCGGGTGACGATGAAATATCCAGCAATTTACCTAAAGGGGAAGGGAGCAAAAGGTGAGGTCATATCTATAGCCGTTGCGTCGGACGGTCAAAGTCAGGATACCGGCGCAAGGATGATACACCTCGCAGACAATACGACTTCCAACATAGTCGCAAAATCAGTTTCCTTTGGCTGTGGTATGGCGTCTTACCGCGGAGATGTAAGAATCGCAAATCATTTAAAAGGATGTAAAAACAACAGCTGCTGCGATGCTTTACTCGTGAATTCCTTCAGCAAAACGGCAACATTTCCAACGATCAGCGTCCACGGCAACAAAAATGTCGTCCAGCACGAGGCTAGCGTGTCAAAAGTCAGCGACGACCAAATCTTCTATATGAAACAACGCGGAATTTCGGAGCAACAGGCAATAAGCCTATCCGTGAATGGATTC
>JAISXS010000097.1 GCA_031270385.1 Puniceicoccales bacterium
TCGAAAAATTTTGGGCTAAACTCAAACGAAAACTCAGGGATATCTTGCCTCTTTTCTCTTCCCTCGGCGATGCACTTTACCATGCTTTTTTGTGCCTTTCTTAACCGGAGCTGCTATAACAGCTATAATGTGATGATTGCGTAGCGTTTTGTGGTTCGCGTCTTCGTAGTCGGTTTTAAGCCATTGCGAGGAAAAGAAAAATTTTCCCGCCAAGTATCGTTGAGTTTAGGATGCCCTTGTCGAGTGTGACAGCTATAATGTTTTTATGAAAAAATATGCTCTTTTCGGAGAAGATGACTATAAATATCGTTGAGCAGCATGCCTTTTTCAAGTAAGACGACTATGGATCACATTCTCTCTAGCGTTTCGAGACCGAGGAGGTGCATCCCAGTTTCAAGTGTGCTCAGCGTACGCATGGTTATCGCCAGTCTACGGATTGTAACATTTTTCTTATCCGAAAGTATGCGGTTTGCGTTGTAAAAAGAAGAATATTCTCCTGTCAATGCGAAGAGGTAGGAACAGATGTGATGCGGACGCAATTCCTTCGCTGCCATCGCCAGGACCATCGGAAAATACGTAAGTTGTCGTACGAGATTTCTTTCTTCCTCAGTTTCTAAACAATCCGCTTCGACACCGGCCAAATCGATTTCGCTTTTGCGAAGGATCGACTTTATTCGTGCAATGGTGTAAAGTAAATAGGTAGCAGTATTGCCATCGAAGGATAACATTTTGTCCCATGAAAAAACGTAGTCCATGGTACGATTTGACAGCAAATCGGCGTATTTTACGGAATCCACGGCGAGAACTTCTGCTACGTGGTCCTTTTCGTCGTCGTCCAGATCTGCATTTTTCTCCTCGACTATGGCGAGGGCACGAGCCTTTGCTTCATCCAGCAACTTGGTGAGCTTTATTGGTGCCCCACCGCGGGTCTTTATCGCCTTTCCATCTTCTCCGAAAATCGTACCAAACCAGACATGGCGCATCTCCGGACATTTGCGACCGAATGCAAGGTACCATTCTTCCACCGTCAGAAACAATTGCTGAAAATGGTCCCGTTGTCGTCCATCGGTGACATAAATTAATTCATCGGCACAAAATTTTTCCGTTCTGTACAAAACAGCTGCGAGGTCCGTCGCCGCGTAATTCGACGCACCGTCCGATTTCCGTACGATGAACGGTTGCTTGCTGAATCGTTCGTGACTACCGTGGAAAACACAAAGAGCGCCTTCGCTTTCGACGGCAATTTTTTTCTCCATGAGCTCGCGATACACGCGATCTACTTTGGTGCAGTAAAACGATTCTCCGAGGGTGTAATCAAATTCCACGGCCATTCTACTGTAAAGTTCATCGAATGAATTTTGGGAAATTTCGTTTATTCTCTTCCAAATTTCCAAATTCTCCTGATCTCCATTTTGCAGCTTCACAAGCTCATTCCGCGCTGAATCGAGGGCAAGTATGTCGTTTTTTACAAGTGCACTGCCACGCTGGTAAAGAGATTCAATTTCCTCAAGGGACAATTCGGCAGCATTCAAACTGCTATCTTTCACCATCATTATCAGTATGCCGAATAGCGTCCCCCAGTCGCCGATGTGATTGTCGCGAATGACGTCGGCGCCACAAAATTTTAAAATTTTGTAAATAGAATTGCCGATATTCATGGACCGAAGATGGCCAACGTGCATCTGCTTGGCTGTATTCGGTGAGGAATAGTCGAGCACGATCTTTTTTCCAGAAAAAATTTTACATAATGCTGCCCCGTAATCCTCCTCAGATTTGTACACATTCACCCACTCCGCTAAAAATACGTTGGATAGCCTAAAATTTACAAATCCCGGGCCGGCTATGGAAACCTCAATTTTTTTTGAAAAATTCTCATCCTTCACCAATTCTTCGACGACTTTTTCAGCGATTTTTCTAGGATTTAAGCCGTGTGCCTTCGCGTATGGCAATATTCCATTTGCCTGAAAATCCCCAAACCGCGGATCCGCCTGGCGAACATCCGGTGAAAATTCCAGTGGCGAGATGCCGCACAATTCGGCTGCGGCCGTCACCGCGTTTGCCAACCCGCAATCGATTTGAAACCACATGCACCGGAAGAAAAACAAGGAATACCACTATGCAAGTAAAATTGCGCCTCTGCGGCAAAGACCATAGTCATTTTACCCGAAAAAGGCATTCTATTCGACGATATTTAGCGAAAAAATTTCCATTTTTATGAAAAATAGCATGCCCTTTTCAGGCAAAACAACTGCAGTAAACAAATCTGCCGACGCATGCCAATGATACATCAAAACGGTATATATGTATTCAAACTCCTTGACAAGCGCATTTAAATTTGCATATAGAACGTGGATGGCATACCATAGCAGCTCCGGTTAAGAAAGGCACAAAAAAGCATGGTAAAGTGCATCGCCGAGGGAAGAGAAAAGAGGCAAGATATCCCCGAGTTTTCGTTTGAGATTAGCCCAAAATTTTTCGATGGGATTGGAATCTGGAGAATATAGCTATCACACTCGACAAGGGCATTCTAACTCAACGATATTTGGCGAAGAAAATCCTCCTTTTTATAAAAAAACATGCCTTTTTCAGATGAAACAGCTATAGTGGAGAAGGAAAACCAAGGAACAGCCGGCCGCTTCTATGGCATCCCGCGTCCGCCGGTGTTTGTGAAACGCCGCATTATCCATGACCACCACCTGCCCCGGCTGTAACGCAGGGACGAGGGACTGTTCCACCC
>JAISXS010000099.1 GCA_031270385.1 Puniceicoccales bacterium
TCCAGCGTCACGACCTGATTCCTTCCTATCGAATTCTGAGTGAGTTTCAGACGAAAATTCAGAGATATTTTACCTTTTTTTCCAAGACGACGCACTTCACTGTGTTTTTTTGCGTGCCTTTTTCAGCTGAAACTGCTATACTTTGCATGCCACTGATTTTCGCCTCCCTGCCAATAAAAAATTGCGATATTTGGTTTTTGTATTTACAATTAGCGCCGAATTATTTGCATTCGTTACGTGGGCAACGAAATGCTAATCATGTATAAATTAATGGTTATTGCGTAAACACACAACCAGCGTCGAAGGGAAAAATTTTTTGGTACCGATCGGTATAGTAAAACTAAGCGTTTCGCCGCGGACCCGTAAAAGCGATCGCATGCGGAATGTCGCCGTAACATACGATGGACAAGGACTTTTGAAGAAACAACACCGATGCCACAGAGGGTGAATCGGCCATCCAACGACGGCACGGACTGCGGCGTGAATTTTACAAATTTAACGATACAGCAATAGCACAATTGTTACCAACATGAGTTAAACAGAATGTGACACACTATGGAAAAAATAAATTTTTTTTGTAATAATATATATAACACAAATATAATGCCGAATATCCTGTCCGGCAAAAGAGTAGAACAACTTGTACTGAGTTTGGAAAAACTGCGTAATATTTTCGGTGATATATGGTTGGCACTGCACAGCGGCACAAACAATCACGATAATTACACCGATTCGATTTCTGAAATATGCGTAACATTGGACCTGGAATTAAAAAAAGCCATGGCTCCTGGGATGTGCCCAAATTTCTATCTTGACTTTTCACATGAAAGGGCTAGTCTTGAGGCCGTATTGCTATGGGCTGTAGAGAACATTGGCGCAATTGCGAATAGATTTCCAGATCCTGGTAATGTCGTATTCCCAAAAATTGTGGATGAGGCGATGTGTAACATGCCTTTTTCTAACTGGATTATTGAGGTGGATTTTTTTTATGCTCTTTTCTGTGATAGTTATTGCCATAAGACTATTACAGACCAAGGGGAAGATATGTGTGGATGTATTTTAATGTCATTCAAAAGGGTTGTCGATGACCTTTCGGAAAACACCGGGCACCTATCCAACAGAGAGATGGAATGTGAGTTAGCGAAACTATTGTCCATATTTTGCAAATGTTTTTCTTTCAAAGAACTCGAAAAAACGCAAACTTTTAAGTCGATAAAGACTGACATACACGCGAAAATGCTAATCTTTTTCGATAGTTGTGGCATTGAGGCTGTTCCATCTGGAAAGGGCGTGCTATTTTCTTATGAAAGGAAAAATTTTCCCGCCAAAAGTGTCATCAGGTGGAATGCCCTTGATGACTCTGATGATTGTATAATTTATTCTGCTTGAATTGTAATTTATTTTATAGTTATCTTACTTGAAAAAAGCATTTGTCTAATGATATTTATTGGCAGGATTCATGTTTCTTAGAAAACGGGGAAGCATGCTTTTCTCGGGGAAGATGACTATACTCGAAAAAGACATATTATTTTTTTGTAAAAATAGGAATTTTCCATCCAAGTACCGTCGGGCGAAATGCCCTTGTCGGGTGTGACAGCTGTATAATTATCTTACTTGAAAAAAGCGTTCTATATAACGATATTTAACGAAAAATTCCAGTTTTTTTGGAATATAGGGTATGCTTTTTTCGGAGAAGATGACTATAGCTGTTTCATCCGAAAAGGGCGTGCTTTCCTCTGCAAAAAGAAAAATTTTCCCTCCAAATATCGTTGGATAAGATGCCTTTGCTGAGTGTGACGGCTATATATGAAAACAGTATGCTTTTTTCAGGTAAGAAAATTGCCGTAAGTTCACACCGCGAGGATTTCGACCGCTATGGCATCGGCTACGAGGCGCCCGGAGTCGGTGAGCTTAACAGTACCTTCGGAAAATTGCAGCAAATTTTGCTGATCTAAGTCGGAAAATATGGCATCCCACCGACCGAAATCGACATTTTTGAACCTGTTTTTTAGTTTGGAAATGCTTACGCCTTCGTTCATGCGAAGACCGAAAATTAACGCATCTTCGACAAGTGTCTTTTCGCTGATTATTTCAGGGTTTTTGCAGGCTAGGTTACCATTTTCGACGTTTTTCATCCACTTTGATATTGACGGTGGATTGGCGAACCTGGAATTTTTGTACTGTGAACAAGCGGACGGACCAACGCCTATCCAATCCTGCATTCTCCAGGTATTGGAGTTATGGACGCTTTCAAACCCTGGCAAACAGAAATTTGAAATTTCGTACTGCGCATAACCATTTTCCTTCAGAAAGGCCCAAGTGCGCAGGTAAAAATTCGCTTCTTCTTCCACCGATTTTTTGCAAATCATTTTTTCCATCAAACTTTTTCCAAGCGCAGTCCCTTCCTCGAACGTTAGGTTATACGTTGAAACATGTTTTGGCTTCAAGTCGATGGCACATGACAAATCGCCGATCCATTCGCCGATCGTCTGTCCCGGAACGCCAAATATCAAGTCGATGCCGAAGTTTTCTACTCCGCAGGAAGAAATTATTTCACAGGCGTCAAAGACTTGTTTGTTGCTCTGCCTGCGACCGAGTGTCCGCAGAGTTTTCTGATCAAAACTTTGCACCCCGACGGTTATTCGGTTGCAGCTGTAATTTTTCAAAATCTCTATCTTCTCCCTCTTTACGGTAGCTGGCGAAAATTCTACGGAAAATTCCGCTGGTTTTGTCATGCCATTGTTTTTTACCAGCGCCGAACACAGCCTTGCCATATCATCTGGCGGCAATGTGCCGGGGGTCCCACCGCCGATGTAAATCGTATCAAACGGAGATTTCACACAGAGGAGATCGATTTCCATTTCGACCGTGGCGAGGTATTTTTCGATCAGCTGCCTAGTCGGTTGTTCCTGATAAAATGCGCAATAGCTGCACCTGTGTGCGCAGAATGGGACGTGGCAATATACACCCAGGCAAGTGTCTATTTGTTCAAAATTTTCCATAGTCTATGCCAAAATGGGCCAACTAATACCTCTTCTGCTTGACTTTGCAAAGTAGAATGCTTAAAACCCACGTTGCTGGTCCGTTTATTCCCGTTGAATTTAGTTGCCCGATGGTGTAATGGTAGCACAACTGATTTTGGTTCAGTTTGTCTAGGTTCGAATCCTGGTCGGGCAGCCAGCGTTTTATAAAATATGCAGGGAAATTTCACGATTTTTTTAGCTGGAGCGGCGTTAATTTTCCTGTCTTCGGTGTTATTTGTTAAAGATCTATTACAAAAATTCCACGATTGGTTAATTTTTTCCAAAACTGCTCCGTTTGCGACCATGGGAATTGGTGGAGCGTGGTTCTTGGTAAATGTTTTACGCCTGAGTGCTGCGGATTTCGGAGAATACAGGGACGTACTTTTCCTGGCATTTGCCCTAGTGATAGTATTGTCGTTTTTCAAAATGACTGAATTATTGGCCGTGCGTGGACTAGCGGTCCTGCTGCTAGTTCTATCAAATTTTGCTCTGGACAGCGTCTACTGCGAGCAAATACGTTGGAAAAATTTTTTCGTTTCACTTTCCTACGCGGTAATAGCATTGGCCATGTTGGTCGGAGCAGCTCCGTACGTCATGCGAGACGGCATGGTGTTTTTGTTGAAATCAAAAATTCCTAGGATGGCCATCGGATCATGTGTATTGGCGTACGGCACACTTTTAATATTGATTTCAACGTTATCATACTTGCAATTTCCCATCTGAAATTATCTCTTCTACGACTTCCGCCATTCGAAACTTCGACAAACTTAAAATAAATTGCTCGTAGAATGGTGTCTCTTTTGCTGCGTCCCATAAGTGTTGCTTGTATCCGTCTACACCGTCTAACCACGGTTTCGGACATGATCCACTGTAATGGTAGATTAGCCCATCGGTAACGAGTTCCCCGTTCGTGCAATTTACTGGAAAAACGTTGTACCGGCTATCGACATACGCCAGTTGGTTTGGATTTCTTATCCTAAACCATTGATTCAAAATTTGCTGATCGCATAGCTTTCCTTTTGGTAAATTCCGGCCAAACTCCAAAAGTTTATCCGACAAGTTATTTTCACGCCAAACATCCATGTTAATCATCACCATTCCGGAATTAAAATCGGCCGCATCCGTTATGACGGCCGATTCCTGACCACACGGTTTCGCGACGGCGATCGTCGCACTGCCCATGTCTGCACTGTACAAATCAAAGATATCGCAGTTACAAATCATATCACTGTCCATGTAAATCGCCCTATGCACATTTTCGATGATAGGCGGCGCAAATAAATAAAGATAATGCGAGCGAACCAACGGGTTATTCCAAAATCCAAGGCTTTACCCATCCAATTTTTGGGACATCTCCGATATGTCGTAAAAATTTATCTTCGCTCCTCGGAATCTGGCGATAGTGTACCGCACTTTGTCAAACAAAATCTCTAACCTACGACAATCCAGCTGTGTGGCAATATTGTTTGCATACAAACAATGAAAGCGGACAGCGTGCTTAGTCTTCCGTAATATGGATCGGGCTAACACCATCACGTACGGAATATGACTCGGTGTCACTCCAAAAAGAATTTCAACGGGGCACATTATCTCACCTTCTCGCCAATATCATCACCACTTTAATCAACACACCAAAGTCTTGACTTCTCGGCAAATTTCATCGCCGACGTACCTAATTCTGCCGCATTTTGCCGCAATTGGAAGTCGAATTTTTTGAAAACGTGAAAATTGTTGCAAATTTCACTGATGTGTACTTATAGTCATCTTATTCGAGAAGAGCATATTATTTTTCATAGAGATGGGAATTTCCCCCGCTAGGCATCGTTGAGCGAAGTACTTTTTTCGGGTAAGATGACTATAAAAGAAGAAGTATAAGCTTTTAACCGGCAGTAGCCACGCCGTCGTTGCCAGTGCATCCATAAAGCTAGCGTTTCCGTGTTGTGGTGCGCATATTTTACGTGAATTGAACAATTTTTCTATTTATGGAAAGTATTTACAGTCATCTTACCAGAGAAAAGCATGCCCCCCGTTTTCCAAGAAACGTGAGCCCTGCCAATAAATGTCATCAGACAGATGCTTTTTTCAAGTAAGATAACTATAACATTTTTGTTTTCCAATTTTGAAATACCACCTTACACACCCTGGCCCTTCATAATGGCGAAGAGTCTTTGCTGTTGCCGTCACTGTGATCTCTGCGACGGCAAGGCGGCGAAGGGGGTTCATCGCATCGAAAAGTGAACATCACAAATTATGGTCGTCTTATCTGAAAAGAACACATTGCCTTTTCGCAAAGACAACAACCCCACCGCCAAACACCTCCGTCGGATACGATGACTATATTTTGCTGGATATATTTTTACTAGGGCGTGTTAACGCTATTGCAAAATAAAAAGGAAAGAGTAAGAAATGGAGATGGAGATAACAGAAGAACAATACGCGCGAATAGATGGAATTATGCCAAGACAGAGAGGGAACGT
>JAISXS010000028.1 GCA_031270385.1 Puniceicoccales bacterium
TTCCTTCGCTCTGTGATTCTCGAAATACTTTACTACCTTTTCCCTCAGATCATTCGAATAGTACATCTCGCTCTTACCTACTATATTTTCAAACGCCCTCGTCAAGGGGAATTGCTATACACCATCAAAACTCATGTAAGCAAGTTTATAAACATTCGTTCGATTTGCAAGTAATATCGTTTTGTTGCCATATGCAGTCATCTTTTCCGAGAGAAGCACGTTGTTTCCCATAGAGATGAGAATTTCTCCGCCAAATATCGTTAGATAGGATGCTCTTGTCGAGTGTGACAGCTATATAGCGGTATTCGATAGGAAAATTTCCATTTTTGTGAAATGATAATGCGCTTTTCCCAGGAAGAAGATTATGCGCCTTTGTCAAGGGGAGTTGCCATAATCAAAATCATCCATTTTATCGAAATTTTTCACGTTAACGGTTTCGCTAATTTTTTTCATCATCCCACAGAGTGACTTTCCTGGGCCGCATTCCAGGAATTCATCCGCGCCAATGCCAATCGCTGATCGGCAGCACTTTTCGAAAAAGACAGGAGAAATGATTTGTTCGGCTAGTGTTTTCTTGATTTTTGCTGGATCTGAAACGGGTTCCCCGGTGACGTTTGTCAGAGTTGCAACTTTCGGGGGCCTGAGATCGATAGTTTTTAAAAATTTTTCAAATCCAACACATGCGCTTTCCATAAGTCTGCTATGGTATGCTCCGGCTACGTTCAACTGCAACACCCGTCGAAATCGCATCTTTTCAGCAATTTCGTTCGCTGCTTTTATGCTGTTTCTCATTCCCGAAATGACGATCTGTCCTGGGCAGTTGATGTTTGCCAGTTCCACATTCGTCTCCGCACATAACGTTTCGACGTCCTCACGCGTCCCTCCGATTAGGCATAGCATTGCGCCATCGGTCTCTTCGCACGCTTTTTGCATCAACCGTCCTCGCTCGGCAACGACCCTCAGGGCAACGTCGAAGTCGAAAACATCCGCTGCCCACAGAGCGGTCAATTCACCGAGACTCAGCCCGTAGGCAACGCTGTATTTTTTTTTCGTAAATTTTTCCCTAAGTACGACTGTAGCCGCGCAACCATGGACAAATAGCGCCGGTTGGCAAATTTTGGTCTGCGCGAGAATTTCAAACGGGCCGTCAAAACAAGCATGCAAAAAGCTCGCCCCAAGCAATTTTTCCGCTGCCGCAAAGATCTCCCTCGCCGAACAACTTCCGTCGCAGAGAGATTGCCCCATTCCGACATACTGGGCCCCCTGCCCCGGAAACACTAAAGCCGTACTCATTTTCAACAATCCAACGCGACGACAACCTCCCATGATCGACTGGAAAGACCGACGTCACTCAATTTTTCGCAAAAATTTTGCAAAAGCGCTACCCCTTTATTTCGCGATGCAGGGTATGCCGCCTTAAAAATTTGTTAAATTTCATTTTTTCAACGCGCTCTGTCTGGACCTTTTTATTGCGCGTAGACATATACCGCGAAACTGGCTTACCCTCTTTTTTGGCTTCCGTGCATTCTAAAATTATATATTCCCTAGGCATAACATCTCCGACTCACTGTCAGATAAATTTTGCCAACTAAAAACTCAACAAAATTTTTTAATTGAGGGAAAAATTATTTCCAGGTGTTGGTGCATTTACGGCGAGAAGTGGTGGACTTGGCCAAGCGCATCCACAAAAATTAGAATAAGGTGTTCTGTAGTTGTTTTGTTTGAGAAAAGCATTTTGTCTAACGATATTTATAGTCGTCTTGCTTGAAAAAAGCATTCTATCTATAGCCGTCACACTCAGCAAAGGCATCTTATCCAACGATATTTGGTGGGGGAGTTCTCTTTTTTATAATTATAAAGAAAAGCACGCCCTTCTCAGGCGAAATAGCTATAACGGTGCTTAGCAGAAAAATTCCCGTTTTTTTGGAATGGAGAGTGTGCTTTTCTCGGGGAAGATGACTATATTTTTGTCCATAGCTGTTTCATTTGAGAAGGGCGTGCTTTCTAAGGAAAATTTTCCTGTCAAATATCATTGAATAGGATGCTCTCGTCGGGTGTGAGGGCTATAGTTGTTTTGCCTGAAAAGGGCATACTATTTTTCATAAAAATAGAAATTTTTTCGTTAAATATCGTCGAATGGAATGCCTTTTTCGGGTAAAATGATTATATAACAATTTTATTATCGTTTTTTTATGATGTTCCTGAAGAAATCGATGACCTTCTCCTTCGTCCCATTTTTCGGAGGAGAAATGATTTTCCCCGTTTTAATTTTTGTATCCCCTGGAATCGTCCTACGTTTCACTGGATTTTGCCCCCTCACAAATGAGGTAAATGCTTGGCAGCATTCCTGTGGGTTAGTCACCACATCCGAGCGTTCCATAGCGCTACAAATCTCGTCGAAGTGCAAGATGCACAATTTATAATTGCTGGTTTTGAAAATCGTTAGACAAGACACAAGTCGCGCCATGGAAACATTTTGCGGCATTTGCAATTTTCCGATCTTTCTGTTACAAGAAGGGCTAGATATGGCAAAAATTTCGCGATTCAAGTCGTAGGCGCCAGAACTGTGGACATGTGGTTCGCCATCGATCAGTACCTGTAGTATGCGGTGACGCTTGGATGCAACTTCGTTTGCCGGCAACAGCGGCTCGTTGAAGTCGGAGAGGTATGGAAAATTGTTGAAATGGGAATCCATGTACTCGAAAAATGGTTCGATCGGCAGGTTTACCCACCGGCCGCGCTCCGGATTCACTTCTTCGCGTGCAATTTCCCAATATTGAAAAATCGAATGTCCGTTTATCAAAAACACCGCGTCGAACATTCCCTGGCAATTTGAAAACATGTGCCCGAAAAACTCGTAGTTACTGCTGCGCAGACTACTAACCCTATGCGGAACTTTCGTTGTCTTTATGCCATCTTTGCATATTCTGCTGGGGGGTAATCCGGCGAATACAGTCGCCCTCGGTGTATCGTTCATGAAAAACGATTTTTGATTTTCCCAGACGTCCGTCGATATTTCTTCGCACAAAACATCGCAGTCGCCGCAGAGGAATATGCCAGCCTTGTTTGCGATATCTTTTATCAACTTCAATTGCTTGCGCGCAAAAAATTGCAGGACCTTGTTCCTAAGGATGTGAGTGGATAGCTGTTTTCTGACGATTTCCGCGATCCTCCTGTTGTACGTTCTTAGAATGTGCGGCCATTTCGAAAAGTCATTTGTCTCTATCTGCTCGGAAAGTGCACAAAACAGTGCGTATCCGTTCAACCAGTGTCCGTTGACGTCGCAAAATCCTCCGAATTCTGGCCGAAGTTTGTGCATTTTCTGGTCGCGGAAAAATTTCATTGCAAAGTTGGTGGCCTCACTGTGTGGGAAATTTTCGTTGAAAACGGCAGCTGTCAAGACACTGTCATCGATTGCAAACGACGAGATCGGCTTGCCGTTTATGCGCGCAAAGATTTCGCCAATGTTTAAAAATTTTATTCCGCAGCCGCTGAGGAATGCCATCAAATTTTCGATGCTTTTCACCGTCGAAAACAGTGCAATGTTGTCCAACATATCGAGGCGAACACCCAGTGCCTTCCCGCTGACGCCTAAGAATTTGACGAAGACTGAACGCGGATTAACCATGATACATCATATTTTCAAGCATACCTATTTTTCCGAGGCGTTGTAAGTGTCGCGGCTCAAATTCGGTCTGCAAAAAGGCGTTGATTATATTCTTTGCTTTTTTTAAGTCCACAAAATTCGATCCCAGACACAAAATGTTGGCATCATTGTGCTCACGGGCAAGGCGTGCGACCTCAAGATCCCAGCAATTGGCGGCGCGAACACCGCGTATCTTGTTGGCAGCTACGCACATACCGGTGCCACTCTTGCAAATTAAAATACCAAATTTAGTTTTGTTTGATGCTACATCCTTCGCCACACGCGTTGCATAGTCCGGATAATCGACAGCCTCATCCCTTGAAAACGCACCGTAGTAAAGAATGTCGGTGTTATTTTCTCCCAACCACCTTATTAGGGACATGGCCAAATCATGGCCAGCATGGTCGTTCCCAATACTAAGTTTCATTCCAATCCGTTAAAAATTTTAAAATTGAATCCATGGCGGAATTAATTTCATCGCGCACACGTTCATAGTCTTTGGAATTGCCGAAGAATGGATCGGCAATGTCCTTATTTTCACAGTTGAGAAACTCCTTTAGCAAAAAAGATTTTTTTTCCACCTTTTTAAAATTTGACAAAACAAATTTTTTGTGTTCCTCGGTCAGGCAAAAGATTACATCCGCCGAATCGAAAATTTTCTGTGTTGCCAGACGAGTGGAATGGTTCGAAATGTCCGGACTAAAATCCTTCATCGCATTTATGGCAAGTGTGGTGGCCGGAAATTTTTCGCTTGTGGCAATGCCAACTGATCCGATGTTGAACTTATCAGCAATTCCAGCTTTGCGCACTGCCGACTTCAGCAAATATTCCGCCATCGGACTCCTACACGTGTTGCCAGAGCATACAAATATCACACATTTCTTCATATCCCCCGACGCGACCGCTCCATTGTTCAAAATAAAAAAAATTTGCAAACATAAAAATAAATCAGTTTTGATGGCCTGGAGTTGCTTGGGGCTGCACGCAGTGGAAAATTTTTCTGCCATTGTACCAGTTTCTATTTTTCCATCGATTTGCTTAGTGGAAAATTGGAGTTGAAAAATTTAGCAGTTTCATTTGCCTGCAATTGTGCAGACAATTTTTTGCCCGAAAGAGACATCAAGTGGCGAAAATAGGGCGGCGACGGTTCCAAAGGTCGTGGCGAAGTTTTGCTCGCTCGGGCTTTCCGTGTTAGTGGAGAAAGCCATCGGTAAGAAGATAGGGATAGCTGATGACGAGTATTTTTCCGCTGGTGCGAATGTTGTCGACGGCTTCCGTGCCGGGGCTTCCGAAGCCGACGTAGTTATTGGCGTCAAATGTCCGGCACATGAAAAAATCGTGAAAATAAAGCGTGGGGCAACCCACATCAGCTTTTTGGACAGGAACATACATCACGCAGAAGTTGAAGCTTTTACGTCAGCCGGTGTTTCGATGATTAGTTTGGGGATGATTCCTCGCATAGCGGTTGCCCAGAAGTTTGATGCTTTGAGCTCGCAGGCTAGTCTGGCTGGATACGCCGCGGTTTTGATGGCTGCGACGCATACTTCCACGGCATTTCCGATGATGATGACACCAGCGGGGACAATTCATCCGGCAAATGTGTTCGTAGTCGGAATCGGTGTAGCGGGCTTGCAGGCAATCGCCACCGCAAAACGTCTTGGTGCACGGGTCGAAGCGTTTGATCCCCGGCCGGAGACGGAAGAACAAGCGAGGTCTCTCGGTGCAAAATTTTTGAAAATAGAGATTGGGGAAACTCGGCAAACGAAACAGGGGTATGCACGGGAGTTGACGGAGGAGCAAATTCAAAAGCAGAGATTGGCAATGATATCAGCGTGCAATCGTGCCGATGTTGTCATTACGACCGCGAAAGTTTTCGGAGGAAAAGCACCGATTCTTGTGACAAAGGAAATGCTTGACGAGATCGATACGAAAACACTTTTTGTCGACATGGCTGTGGCAGCCGGTGGAAATGTTGAAGGTTCCGTTGGTGGGAAATTAACGATATGCAACGGCCACATAAAGGTTCTCGGAATTTCGGAGGCGGAACAATTGGTGGCCTATACGGCATCCCAGGTTTTCGCGGAGAATATGTATAATTTCGTAGAGCATTTCTATGACAGGGAAACCAAGAGAATAATATTTTCTCCGACGGATGCCATAATCTCAAAGTGTTTGCTCAAGATTTAAGCATCTCGGTTGGTAGCGACATTTCTGTTTTAGGCGCCCTTATCAAGGGGAATTACTATGGTTGGTTGTCAAGCAATAAAACGATATTACTTGCAAATCGGAAAAATGTTTATAAATTCATCCGCATGGTGCACGTAGGATCGAATTTTGACACATATGGATTTGGAGGTGCAGCAGGCGGAGCAAGCTGCGGAACGGTTAATGTTGCGCCAAATGTTCCTCTCGGTAGCCCTGCCACGTTGCAGACAGGGACCACGCCGCTTACTGGCCATAGCGTCCAAGTAACCGACTCACCACAAACCAAAGGCAAGATTTCCGGTAACAATGCCAATTCCTTTAGTGAAGCTAATGCCCATGTTATGTGTTTTAGTGATGAAATGCCTGGATTGTCGCAAATGTATTGTTCAGGACAGAATACAAAAAAAAAGTCAGACCTCTGTGAGGGCGAAAAACTTATGCCAATACCGAAGTCGTCTCACGAATCAGGTCCCGCAACTGGAAAGACAAGTTCTAACGTCACGTCCGCACCCAAAGAGACAAAGTCAGATGCTACTTCTACGACCAAAGAGACAAAATCAGCTTCCACGACAGGGAAAATAATTTCAACTGAAGCGCCGGCTGAACAAAAGTCAACCGCTGGCACTCCTTCACGGGATGACCCCTCCGTCAAAGTAGGTCATGATAATGCGTTTAAGGGCTTCAAATTTCGTGCTGAGACCTATGATGTGGGGACTCCAGGCAAGGAATCGATGTTCACATTTTCGTCGGAAAGCCCCAAGAGCATGGGTATAATAAAAGGGCATGGTATAGCCCCGATGCCCGGCGATCCTGATCCCGCAACTGGAAAGACAAGTTCGAACGTCACGTCCACGCCCAAAGAGACGAAGTCGACTTCAACGACAGGGAAGACAGTTTCAACTAAAACATCAGCTAAAGACGCAAAAAAATCTGGCGTTAAAACTCCAAAAAGTGCTTCCGCTGTCGGATCTTCTTCGTCTGCGACTGGGGTTTCGTCGTCGAAACGGCCCGAAACTCCTGAAACGTTTTTACCAAACTATCAAGAAAAGTTTAGCCTACGTGGGATTCCAGATAGGATCCTCGAAACAGTTGATAAAAATATTGATTTTTCTGACATCAAGTCAGTGAGCGAGAAGGGAAAAAAGGGAAGAGAGGTGTTTGGCGGACTCTGCGATATGTGTCATGCCAAGTTTGATCCAGAAGGAAAACTAGCAGATAGTAAGTTATTCGAGAGTGGTGAATTGAAAACGAACGAGGATTGTAGCGTATATAAGCGTTATAATATAAAAGGAGGGAGCGGAAATGGTCGCTCAAGGAGCGAGACCAACGATATCAAAGGTGGAGACAACCAATGCGATATGTCGATTATTTTAAAGGGATCGCTTGTATCCTGCTCACCAATCGAGAAAATTGAAAAACCTAGTGCTTATGGTACCCCCAAAAAGAAAAAAAAGAGTATGGAAATCCGGAAACAAGGCGAAAATGCTTTCCGTGAATGCATAGAGAAGGCGGGGATAAAAGTGATTGTTGACTGTCGGCACAAAAGTTGTAAACAAAGACAGGATCTTAGGCTAATAAACGATTACACTGATCCAAACGTGGGTCCAGATCATATTTCATTTTTTGGAGGGGCCTCGGAAAAAACGGAGATAGGAGGCGGGCTTGGGTACTGCAAACAAGTAAAAATCAAGAATTCTGAGGGTAAAAAAGGTTCTGAAAAAGAAATATGTTACATACGCCTCGATAATCTGCCGGACATGGAAGCTCTATCAAACAAAGAGGTCATGCAATTCATGAGATTCCTCGATGGTCTTGAAGATAAAGGGGTTGATACTTCATCAATTTTGTTTCATTGCAACGGAGGTCTCGGCAGATCTCCATACATGTTGGCAATGCACGGCGTATATAGGGCGACACAAGATGCCGCTAAAGCGGGGCTCGAACTCACGTTCGATGAAAGTCGACAAAAAGAAGCTTTAGTCGACGGAAAATTCAACGTGGCAAACGCTATGAGAAACATTGTTATTCTGGGGAATTGCGCCCGCAGCACATTCATACAAGCAGAAGTGCAGCTCAAAGGACTTGTTGACTTCGCCAAAAGTCTCCCGGGAGTGATGTCACCAGCGTGTTTTCGAAATGCGAAGGCCGGCACAAGTGACCCCACACTTTCATCGAATACTCAAGTTTCTGGCTCCAGTACAAATTCGTCGTCGCAAACCGTTCAAACTCCTACGACTACAGCCGCCCCGTCATCGCCACCACCGCCACCGCCGCAGACACCTCCGTTACCTCCGTTACCTCCGCCACAGACACCGACGTCGACTCAACCGTTGAAAACCGAAAGATTTGTCCCAAATTTTAACAAAAAAGCGTCCTCAAGCCCATCGTCAACACAAACACAGACGCCAGTGGCAACACAACGGAATCAGCCTAATCATGGCCCCTCCGTGAAGGGAGGCGAACGCACTGATAACAAAACTTTTAACCCATATAGAGACCTTGAAAAATACAAAGGCGGTAAATGGGAGAATGGAAGATGGATGAAAGATGGCAAACCAGTATTCTGATGCAACGACGCATTAACGGAAAATTCATGCTTTTATGGAAAAAATAGTATGCTTTCCTTAGGTAAGATGACTATAGCGGCCGTATTCACGCTTCAATTTCGTCGAAAAATCCCAGGTGAGTTCCAAACGAAAACTTAGGGATGCCTTTTCCCTTTTCTCGGCGGTGCACTTCTTTTCTCTTCTCTCAGGGGTGCACTTTGCTACGCTTCTGTATGCTTTTTTTATCGGAATGGTTATAGTTGTCTTATTTGAGAAAAGCATTATATCTAACGATGTTTTGCGGAAAAATTCCCGTTTTTTGGAAAAGTGGGCATGCCTTTCTCAGGCAAGATGGCTATAGTCGTCTTGCTTGACAAAAGCATTCCAGTGCAACGACGCACCAACGGAAAGTTCATGCTTGTATGGAAAAACAATATGCTCTTTTCAGGTAAGATAACTGTAGTTATCTTACCTGAAGAAAGCGTATTTTTTTCCGTAAAAACATGAATCTTTCCGTCAAATATCGTTATAGTCATCTTTCTCGAAAAAAGCACACCCTCTATTCCAAAAAACGAAAATTTTTCCGCTAAATATCGTCAGACAGAACGCTTTTCTCAAGCAAGATAACTATAGTGAT
>JAISXS010000068.1 GCA_031270385.1 Puniceicoccales bacterium
AATTTCCATACAATGCGGGTCATACCATGGTAATTCCATATCGGCAAGTGGCTGACCTTCAAGACCTAACGGCGGAGGAATACTCCGACGTTTGCCAATCTGTGCTGCGCATGCAAAAAATATTGATCGATGCACTCCATCCACACGGTTTTAATATCGGATACAATCTAGGAACAGCGGCTGGCGCCGGGATCGCCAATCATATCCACTGCCACATCGTTCCAAGATGGAACGGGGATACCAACTTCATGCCGGTCATAGGCAGAACCAAGGTTTTGCCACAAGCTCTCGAGAAAATGGTTGCCCGACTACGTGCTTTCTCTTGAATGCAATTGAAGTTTACCACCCTAACTAGGGAAAATTTTTCCAATGGTCATAAGGAAACGGCAAAGTAGGCTATTTGACGCGTTTACCCATGGTTACAGTCTGAAGCTTTGGAGGCAAAATTCTGGGCTAATTGGTTGGACGTTGCCCACAATTTTGTTTTTCGCATTCTCGGTGGCATTTGCGATAGCGTCATTCCTGGGAGCGAACTGGCTGCGCGTCCAGTTTATTCCGAATACTATGTCGAAATCAAAGGTCGTTGCAGAAGTTTCATTCGAATATAAAAGTAGGATAAAAACCGAAAGACTACGTGAACAACAAAAATTGCAACAAACAAGAAGGGTATTCACAATAGACGACAGGAGTTACGATGGGTTTATCCGCGCAATGAAGTGTCTCGACGAGCAGATGGAAAATTTTACCAGCGAGCATACGCTGACTGAGGCGGGAAGAGAATGGATAATGGAATTTGTCAAAGAATTTACCGCTGCCAATGTCATGCGGATAAGTTGGCAGGATGTTGCCATTCTCATCGGGGAAATGACGCCCATCGACCGAGCACGCATTTTCCAGGAGTGCATATCGCTCCTAATAGGAATAGCAAAGGATGGCGTTCTCCCAGAATCAATATTTTTTAGCGTGGATAATCACAAATCAGAAGCGCATGTGATCATCAGCACACGGGATGGAAACGCAAAAAATGTTCGTTCCTTTGATTCCGCATTACGCTACGCGAGGACGCACATCATGTCCCTCGACGTCGACGGCGATGTCGCTGGCATACTATTCAACATTGTAAGGCAAGGGATTAAACCGAACGTCGTGTACGATCAGGAGGGAAGCAAGTCACATTTCGCACAAGTCCTTGGATCGATTAAACCGGTGTTAGTAAGAGTAAGAAAGGGGGATGTGATCCTTGAGAGTGGCATGGAGATTGATGACGAGGTGAGTGAGATGCTGTCTGAATATCAGAAGAGGATCAGGGAAGTGAATCGCATTGGCTACGGCATACACAGCGAATTTTACCCGAAAATGCTTCTCGGAACGATCGCGCTATACGCGGTGATGTTTTTAGTGAGATTAATTGCGGCGAGCCAACGGCCAACACTGAGAACATTGGCATCGTGTGGCGTTCTCGCGATTGTCCAACTACTATCACTCCGCCTATTCATCCAGATCGGGGAATGGAGTCTATTCGAAAAGGACATTCTCATGGTTAGTGCCCTATGTTTCTTCCCGCCGGCCCTGTGTGCTGCCGGGATAGCGGCCCTTATGTACGGCATTATCGAAGGCACAATCGTCGGGACAATAGTCTCCGCCTATTATACGCTGATGTCATCGAGGAACATCGAATTCTTCTTCACTCTACTACTTGTACACTTTCTGTTTCTCAGTTTTCTGAGAAATGTGAATTTTCGCGTAAAAATCGTGCGAGCTGGTGGAATGTCGGCCATGATAATATTTGTCGTCATACTGGTAAAAAATTTTATTCCACAAGCGATCGATAGGCTGGCCATCATGCAATCATGCGCGATGGCGGCTATGTGCATAACATCCAGCATACTTGTTCTTGCGTTTCTCCCAATATTTGAAAAACTATTCTCCACATGCTCAAACGTCGCGTTGCTGGAACTCACGGACTACAATCATCCACTCCTGAAAAGTTTGCAGGTCTCGACGCCGGGAACGTACCACCATAGTTTGGTGGTTTCCAATATCGCCGAACAGGTCGCGATATTAATAAATGCCAACTCGGCATTGTGCAAAACTGGTGCATTGTACCATGATATAGGGAAAATGTCGAAGCCGGAATATTTCGTCGAAAATCAAGGCAACCAAATAAACCTCCATGATAGGCAAACGCCTTACATCAGTGCGCTTGTCATAAAGAATCACGTGCGGGATGGTGTTGAGCTGGCGAAAGAACATAACCTTCCGCCTTGCATAATCGACGTCATAAAACAACACCATGGAACTACGTTGGTCCACTATTTTTACGAAAAAGCCAAACGAGAATTCCTGGATACAATCGACACAACTAACATGTCGCGCGACGAGATGCAATCTCTGGCGACGGAAAAAATCGACGCCGCTACGTTCAGATATGATGGTCCGCGTCCGAGGAACAAAGAAAGTCTAATCATAATGCTTGCAGATTCCATGGAAGCAGCGAGTAGGACGATGAAGCGAGTCACACCCCAAACCATAGAAGCGTTGGTCGACAATATTTTTGATATAAAATTAAATGACCACCAATTGGACGAATGTCCGATCGCACTCAACGAAGTCCGTAAGCTAAAGAAAGTTTTTGCATCCGTGATGCTTGCGATGATGCACGCCAGAATTTCATATGCTCCGGCGACGGAATCAGGGAATGACAGCCAAAAAGACGGAAATGGATAGGCAAAAATTTTGGTCGTCCGAACGCCACTTTCCGCGAGTCGGGCGTTCTGAGAACTTATCCCGGGCCGACGCTCTCCCGTCTCCCAAGAACAACAAACTTCTTTAGAATGAACAGAGAAATATCAATTTTCAACGGCGTTGGGAGCCTTATTTTTTCCAAGCATGAAGTTATTTCTCTGTTTAAAGCGTTAGATTCCTCAAAGTACTCTATCCAAGATGGAGACTTATCCATCGCATTTCTGACCACAGGAAACATGGTTGCCATTCATGGAAAATTTATGGGAGACGACACCGGAACGGATGTTATAACATTTCCAGGGGATAGCAACATGGGTTTTGCCGGAGAGATTTGCGTTTCCCCTGATTATGCCATTGGCAGTCACCTGGAACACGGCACGACATTTTCCGAGGAACTCACACTCTACTTGATACACGGATATTTGCACTTATTTGGCCTGGATGATGTATCCGAGGCGGACACAGTATGGATGCGGGATGGTGAAAAGTTTTGCATGGAACTGGTAAAAAACAAAAATTGCATGCCAAAATTTTTCTACGACAATCTATGTTCTTGCAAAGAGTGACGGCTTTGCTAGCTTGGCGCGAGCTCACTATGAAAGATCAGGAAATCATCATCTCAGGCGTACACATTGATCTAACTGACTCACTGAAAGACATCGTTAGTGAAAAAGTACGCAAATTATTTAACCATGACCGTAAAATCATTCGCGTACGTGTGACCCTTGAGATGTCTAAAAACAAGGCACATCAGGATGAATTCATAGCCCATGGGCACATCGACATCGGCGGACCAGACATAGAAGCAAAGGCTGCTACGGAAGATCTCTACAAGTCCATCGACGCGATGGTAAACAAACTTAATAGGCAACTGGTGGATTCCATAAAGATTGAAAACGAAAAAAGGAAACACCCATAGCATGCTTCTGCGCGCCCACAACTAGCGCATAGCCATCTTACCCGAAAAAAGCATACTTCCTTTTCCAAAGAACGGAAATCTCTCTGCTAAATATCGTTAGACAGAATGCTTTTTTCGAGAAAGATGACTATATAGCAGTTCCGGTTAAGAAAGGCACAAAAAAGCATGGTAAAGTGCATCGCCGAGGGAAGAGAAAAGAGGCAAGATATCCCTGAGTTTTCGTTTGAGTTTAGCCCAAAATTTTTCG
>JAISXS010000053.1 GCA_031270385.1 Puniceicoccales bacterium
CGAAGATTTTAAGGGGACTGGCAACATGGAGTTGCACCTCGACAGAACGCTCGTCGACAAACGCATGTTTCCGGCCTTGAACATCGAAAAAAGCGGCACACGCAAGGAGGAATTGCTGTACCATCCCGATGAAATGGAAAAAGTCTATGCGCTACGCCGCGCGATAAAGGGCATCCTCCCGGTAGATGCCATGGAAATGCTCATCCAACGCATCAAAAAGACTAAATCGAACATGGAGTTTTTAGTAAATATTAATCGATGAAGTCACAATCATTTCGTCTGAGGGTTGTTATAGTCATCTTACTCGAGAAAGGCATGCTCTCCTTTTTCCAGAAGCGGGAACTCTGCCAATGTAGTTATCTTACTTGAAAAAAGCATTCTATTTATAGTCATCTTCCTCGAGAAAAGCATGTCCTCTTTTTCAAGAAACGAGACTCTTGCCGCAGATATTGTTAAATAGAATGCTTTTCTCAAGTAAGATGACTATAGTATGCCATCCACGTTCTATGTGCAAATTTATAGTCATCTTGCTTGACAAAAGCACTTCGCTCAACGATGTCTAGCGGGGAAAATTCCCATTTCTATGAAAAATAATATGCTTTTTTCGAATAAGAAGACTATAGATGCGCTTGTCAAGGAGTTTGACTATAAGACAACTACAGCTATTTCGCTCGAGAAGGGCGCGCTTCCCTTTATAAAAAGAGGAATTCCCCCCCCCACCCCCCGATACTTATCGGGGGATAGGATGCCCTTATCGAATGTAACAATTATGGCTGTCACGCCCGACAGGGGCATTTTGTCCAACGATACTTGGCGGAAAAATTTTTCTTTTTGCAAAGGAAAGTACGCCCTTTTCGGATGAAACAGCTATATCGTTGAGCGAAATGCTTTTCTCGTGGGGAGGAGATGACTATAACCATCTTGCTTGATAAAAGCATTCTAATACAACGACGCGCCAACGGAAAATTCATGCTTTTATGGAAAAACAGTATGCTTTTTTTCGAGTAGGATAACTGTACATCCATTGCCAACGCCATTCAGTGTGCTTTTATAATCATCTTCCCTGAGAAAAACATATCCCCCTTTTCCAAAAAACGGGAATCTTGCCACCAAGTATCGTCAAATCAGAATGCTTTTCTCAAGTAAGACAACTATATTGGGTAAGATGATTGTGGTTGTCTTACTTGATAAAAGCATTCTAATGCAACGATGTACCAACGGAAAATTCATGCTTTTATGGAAAAGCAATATGCTCTTTTCGGGTAAGAAAACTATAATCCGGTATGATCAGCAACGTTGCCATAACACAGGCGAATGTGACTGAGTATAGTCATCTTACTTGAGAAAATCATTCTATTTGACGATGTTTGGCAGAAAAATTCCTGTTTTTTTTGAATGGAGGGTGTGCTTTTTTCGAGGAAGATGACTATATGTGCTAGGTGTGGCTCGCAAATAATCCGTCGATGTATTTTGTTGCAGAAAATTTTTCCAGTGATTCCGGAGTTTCACCAGTGCCTATAAAATAGATTGGAATGTGTAGTTTTTTGTACACGCCGACTAACGCCCCGCCAGCGCTTGTGCCGTCTAATTTCGCTAACACTATGCCTGTGAGTCCTATTTCGCTATGAAATGTCTCGGTCGACTCGATCGTATTTGTCCCGATCGTGGCATCCGCAACGAGCCAAACGTTCGGAGTAATGTCGTTGTTCGCCTTTTTCAGTATGCGCAGAATTTTCTGCAATTCCCCCATGAGGCTTGATTTTACGTGCAATCTTCCGGCGGTATCGAGAATTACCACATTTTTCCCACGGGCAACGGCCGCTTTATAGGCGTCAAACGCTACAGCTGCTGGATCTGCACCATGCTTGCTGGCCACGACGTCGATGGATAAATTTTTTCCCCATGTTCGTAGCTGCTCATCGGCGGCCGCACGGAATGTATCACATGAACCGAGTAGTGTTTTTTTGCCAAGTTTTTCGTAAAAATATGCCAATTTCGCGGCTGTAGTCGTCTTTCCAGATCCGTTTGCTCCAACTAGACATATTACTTGCGTGCTATTTTCAGGAATCTCGAGGGACGCCTCAGCCCCATTGAGATTTTTTTCCAAAATTTTCGATGCTACGGAAACAACATCTTCCCGACGCATTTCTTTGTTTTTTTTTAATTCCGTTCGCATTTCCCCGATAATCTCCGCAGTGATTTCGATACCGAAGTCCGCCGAATAGAAAATATTTTCCACGTTTTTTATGGAATTTTCGTCGATGGAAACCGGGATGAGGGATCGGAAAAAACCCCCGGTAGATTTTTTTACTCGACCAAGTGTTTTCTTGAAAAAGTTGAACATTGGAAACAAGAAACCAAAAGAATTCAAGGGCAGTAGGCAACAATTTTTCGAAGTTTGTAAAATTTGACGACACTACGGTCCCGGCCGCTTCAATCAACCAGCCAGTGCTACGGGAATTGGTCCCACAGCGAACAATGGCCATGCGCATCAGCGCAGGTTTCTTCTGCTCGGCGTTTCGCCGACTACGCGTCTGTCAGACCGCGGGGACCGTGCTGTCGTCCATGGTAAACACGCGCTTATCAGGGAATGGTCTTTTCGGATCATTTTTGGTTGCCAATCGTATTTCCGGAAATTTGCACCCAGTCGAATTTTTAGCCTTGTAGGCTTGTTCGCTTTCGCTCGTAATTTGAGCTTTCCTGGTTGGAATTATTTTGCTTCCAATTTCGTCACGATCAGCCTGCGGGTGCGCATTCGAATGTGATATCAAAGTGTTTTCCGAAATTTCCGGTTGCGGCTGAGACTCGCATCTACCTTTTATTGAGAAATTCATTAGATTGCCTTTCAAATTAGTACATGTATATGTACATCTCAAATTTGTTGTAAGTCAAGGCAATTTTTGGCAAAAGGATGACAATGCTGCAAATACCTCGGTCATAAGGTTTGTGTGGAGGGTCAATGTTGCCCCATAAAATAACAGATTTTTGTTATGGCTGTTGTTTTTGCGAAGCATTTACATGTGCAATTGCACTCTGCAGGTCAGCCGGGGTATCCACGCCTATGGTCTGGGAATTCACGACTATCGTGTCGATGGTGTAGCCGTTGTCCAAAAATCTCAACTGCTCCAACGACTCCGCCAATTCAAGGGCACTTTCATGCAAATTTTCATAGTTTTCAAGGACCGAACGGCGATATCCGTACATGCCGATATGGCCAAAAAATTGGAAATTTTCCAGCCACTTGCTTCGTTCAATTCCGCGGAGGAACGGAATTGGGCTCCTCGAGAAATACAGCGCTCTACCGTCGCGGCAAACAGCAACCTTCACTAGCGATGGTTCCCAAATGTCTTTCGCATCGGTAATTTTAAAAATTGGCGTTACTATATCAGCGGAACTTGTGTGTGCATGTTCGCTCACCGCGGCCAAAATTTTGCTATCCAATAACGGCTCGTCCCCCTGGATGTTTATTACAAAATCGCCATCAATTTTATCCAAGGCAGAAACTATCCTTGCGGTCCCACAGTGACAGTCTGGAGATGTCATTATCACGCTGTCGCAAAAGGATTTGGCAACGCTTTCAACCTCCTTCGAGTCTACCAAAATGTGGATAGAGCCGCCGATGTTGGCACGCTGAGCAGCCTCGTAGACCCACTGAATTACCGGCTTTCCACACAAATCCGCCAAAACTTTTCCTGGGAACCTAGAAGAGGCCAGGCGTGCTGGTATTGCTATCGTAGTTTTCATTGACATTGACACAACAGCTAACACTTTTTATGGATTTTTATAGAAAATTTTTCAAATTTTAACTTCGACTCATTAGGAAATTATTTTTGGTAATTTTTTCCACGGTTCGGCGTGTGGTCGTCTTACTTGAAAAGGGCGTATTCTTTCTCCATAGAAAGAAGAATTTTTCTGCTATAGTTATCTTGACTGAGAAAAGCATTCTTTATAACGATATTTATAGCCGTTTCAGTTGAAAGGGACGCGATGTTTCCTTGGGAAAAGAGGGATTCTTCCGAAAAAATAGTGCGTCCCCCCTCAAGTCAAATTACCGATAAGAGGCGGCTGATCCAGGTGGAGTTTCCGAGGATGAAGTCGTTGAGGCTTTTTGCACCAACGAAAGATTTCGACAAAAAATCTTGACGGCTTAGTTTTTTTAATCATCCAATAGGGCACGCGTCAGAGCATGTAAAAAAGCTGTACAAGGAGGGTATTATGCCGAAAGAAATATACGGGGTAATGGAGAAGATTAAATACGATAAATGGATTCCAAAGGTTCAGAAAAAATACCTGCTCGATGCAAAAGAGCTGGGCAAACACTGGGATTGTCCGGCATCCCATGCTTTGTACCAAGCGGAAGATAAAGGTAGGGAAGAAGGCATGGCCAAGGGCAAAGCGGAAGGTAGAGCAGAGGGCAAGGAAGAGGAAAAAAGAGGAATTGCCCGCACTATGTTAGAAAACGGTATCGGTTTGGCCATTGTCTGCAAATGCACCGGTCTTTCCATCGATGAAATCAGAACGTTGACCGGTAAAAATTTTTTTGGCGAATGCACGCCGGGGGCATAGCCGTCTCAATTGAAAGGGACGCGATGTTTTCTTGTGAAAAACTATAGTTGTTTTATTGAAAAAAACATTCTATTTGACGATATTTAGCGGGCAGATTCACGTTTTTTTAGAATAGGGGGTGTGCTTTTCTCGGGGAAAATGACTATATATGTGGCGATTTCGCTTGATGAAGGTATTCTATCTGGCGACACTTGGCGGGGGAACTTTTCTTAAGGTTTTATAAGGAAGAGCGCGCCCTTCTCAGATGAAACAACTATGTGTGGTCGTCTTGCTTGAAAAAGGCATTTTGCTTAACAATGTTCGGCTGCGGGGCCGTTTCTGTGAAAAATAATATGCTTTTTTCAGGTAAGATGACTATATGCCTCCAATCGTCGCCTGTTGTGACGGAAATTTTGACCTTCTTCGAGGTGTTTTGTGTGCGCTGCGTGCATCGCCTGGGTATGAACGGTCCCGAATCGCCGCTTGGAACCGCTATTTGAGTGGTTGCAATGCATGGAAGTGAATTCCGTTTACATTTAACAATCCAATTGTTTTTGGATTGCGCAGCATTCCCATGAGCACTTCGAGAATGGTGCCACTATCAACGTTAACACCGCGGGAATATTCCCGAACGGAGCGGAGCAGATTGTTTAGATCTTCTGGTCTTGGTCCAATGTATTCGGTCAGCCAGGCCTTAAAATTTGATTCTAGATCACGCGTAAAAAATATCATTCTGATCTCTTCGCCGGCATCGTTTGGCACGGAGATCTCAATTTGTCCGATATCACCGATGAGTACGATTGGGCGGTTGTAGTAATTCGATATTCTTGGCATTTCTTCGGAGCTCAGCATTATTGCGCCCGGGGTTTCCGCTTTTTCACGCAATAGTTTGACGTGACGTTCGGCATCGCTGTGTGCATTTCCGGATGGAGACAGCGCATCTCCTCCAAAATTTTCGTCGTCGGCTTGGGATAATATGGAATAAAATCCGCAATTGTTACCACGGCCGGACATGTTCTGATTCGTTCTTCCGGATGCGACCAATATGTGATCTATGATTTCATCGCCCGTTCCGGCCGATTGCTCGGTTGTTTGCGGCAACGTGCGTCCGTTGCCGAATCCGGCACCACTGGTTACGGCGCGAATGGCGCGCGGGCTTGGGGTCTCCACGTATTCTATTATCGGTCGCGATCGCTTGCTGCTGATACCGAGCCACTCGAATAAAAACTGTCTGTGAATAACCAGCGCGGCTACGCATGAAAGCAGCAATACCGTCGTTAATGCCCTTGTAAATCTAATGACTTTTCCACTTCCCATAGTCGCTCCGAATTTTTACGACGGCATATAAGCCAAACCCTTCGATTGTTAGCGCTAGAAAATTATGGCAATTTTGATTTAAAAAATCAAGCATCAATTTGTGTTTTGACAAGTACGACGACATTTTCCACGTGTCTTGTCTGGGGAAACATGTCAAACGGCTGAATTTTAGTTATGGAATAGCATTTGCTGAGAATTTTCAAGTCTCTAGCCTGGGTATCTGGGGCGCAGGATACATATGTGATTTTTTGCGGGGAAAAAGAAATCAATTGGCGCAAAAAATTTTCGGTACACCCACTCCGCGGAGGGTCAATGATTACGCTCGTTTCATGGCCTTGGAATTCGATATTTTGGAAGATTTTTTCCGCGGAACCGGTGATAAATTCAATATTGGAAAGGTTGTTTTTTTTTGCATTTTCCTTGGCCAACACGGTGGCGATTTCGCTTATTTCAATCCCGACGACGTTTTGGAAGTTAGAAGCTGCTACTATGCCAAACACTCCGACTCCGCAGTAGGTATCTACCAAATATTTTGGCCCACTGGCTGCAGTTTTTACAAAATCCACCAACTGCGGCAACATGGATGCATTATTTTGAAAAAACTCTCCAGCGGAAAATGAGAATTTAAAATCGCCGATACTTTGGGTGACAATTTCCCTTGGATTTGTCACAACATTCGTTCCCAAATCTCTAAGGAGCAATGTTCCTCCTTTTTTTAGGGAATTCTTTTTTGCAAACACTTCGCCGCGTGCCAGTGGAAGCTTGTTGTTTATGTTCTCCGTCGCAATTTCACACCTCCCCACGTCGACGATGTTTTTTCCGCCGCATTTCAAGAATCCAATTGCGGGAACGGATTTCTGAAAATGCGGAGTTACTTTTGTGCGGTAATTGTACTGCAAATCGCCGTGGATGCAATTGTTTACAGGGAACTGTATTCCGCCCAGGCGTCTCATAGCGTCCTCCACCTGGTGTTTCTTCAGTGACAATTGGGCTGGGTAACTGATGTGTTGATACTGGCATCCTCCGCATACACCGGCCAACTTGCACCTCGGATTTATTCTGTCGGTCGATTGCTGCAAAATTTTTACCAAATCCGCCAATGAATAATTTTTCGAATTTTTGTAAATTCTCCCGATGACAACTTCGTCGATGCAGACGTTTGGCACCATCACAACCCAGTTGTTTACGCGTCCAATGCCGATTCCGAGGTTGGTTATGTCCGTAATTTTTAGTTCAATTTCTCTGTGGTACTCAAACGGTATTGGCACAAAATTTTTCCCAGACGAGTTCACGGCCTCGACGAGTAAAGAATTATGCTGCAATTTCAAATGAAAATCACAGATCAGCGTGCTTGTGATCTCCGCGCATTTGGCAGATAGAAAGCTCAGTATGTCGAAAATTGGTGCACAAAAAACTTGACATGGTTTGTATCGTTTGTACGGGGTAGCTTTAGTATCCATGAGGTGGAGGCAGCCTTAGCTCGACTCTACGCTGTAGGCGTCGATATTGGAACCAGCGTATTCTGGAGACCATACGGATGGACATTTGGCACCCCCACGGGGAATCGAACCCCGGTTTCTGGAATGAGAATCCAACGTCCTAGCCGCTAGACGATGGGGGCATTCCGTGTTGCCACGACCGGAACCTAGCAAACACCGACCTTCTCATTTGTCAATATAAAGTGACGGATGGTCCAGAAAATCATGACAAACCACGATCGAAAATTTTTACTACCTAGCTGTCGACCGTAAATATTTTCAATGTTTTTGCCCTTTATAGTCATCTTACTCGAGAAAAGTATACTGAATGGCATCGGCAAGGGATGCAAAGAGATGGAGGAAAGTTTTCGCTTGGAGTTAGCCCAAAATTTTTCGATGGGATTGTAATCTGGAGAATAGGGAGGGAGGTAAATTAGCGAGCATCCAGCGGCCTCGATGGCGTTCCGCGTCCTGGGATGCTTATGACATGACGACCACTTGCCCAGGTTTCAATGATGCAACGAG
>JAISXS010000084.1 GCA_031270385.1 Puniceicoccales bacterium
TGGCGATGTAAATTACTCCGATAACCGGGACTATGATCGACATGAACGCAGCGAACCTCCGCAATCCTCCGTACAATATCGCCACCGCCGGGCCAACGAAGAGCAAAATGCAAATTAGTTTACTCCAGAAACCGCATCCAGAAAGAGAATTTACAAAAACATTCATCTGGACCAAATTTCCCACGGTAAAGGATGCGCCAATCAAAAAAATGCAGTATAATATGCTCATCCAACGCGATCCGATGCCCATATCGATGTAGAACATTGGGCCGCCAATACACCTTTCGTGGTGCTGCTTTTCCTGATAAAATACGCCGAGCGAGGCACATGCCAATTTTATGACGCTCCCCAAGATTGCAACGACGACCATCCAAAAAATTGATCCGGGACCACCGGAGAAAACGGCAAGGGCAGTTCCAGCTATTGTTCCGGCACCCAAGTTGCCACCGACTATTGTTGCGACGGCAGCAAAGTTACCCATCTTTCCACTGCTCTTTTTTTCAGCTAACAGTCGGCGCAAAGCATCGCCCAAATGTTTGAGCTGTGGCCATTTAAGGCGAACTGATAGGTAAATGGACGTTCCAAGCAATGTAGGAATAATAAAAATAACGCCAAAGTATTGTAAAAAACGATTAATGTCCATGCTAATTCCCCTTGGTATCAGGATTTGCGAAAAATTCGCTAGCCCCATCGATGACAACTTTTCCCAACCTGCCCAACCCTATCAGGTTCGATATCGCCATGACCCCGACGACGATATCAGCGAGGGCGAATATGCCGGCTATTTTGAAAAATGGACCAATCGCAACGAAGAGTATAAATGTTAATTTGTATAAAATTACGGCTTTTTTTCCAAAAAGGTACTGGGTACACTTTTCGCCGTAGTAATTCCAGCCGATAATTGTGGTGAATGCGAAAAGTACTATGCTGACCCCGACTATGCCGTTGCCGAGTTTGGCGGACCCAAGTCCTTCGCCAAAGGCATATGACGTCAACATCGCACCTTCCATTGTGCGCGATTCCCCAAAAAGCATGCCACTGTCGCACACCACGAGTACGACCAACATTGTCATCGTGCAAACCACCACGCTGAGTATGGCTCCTGACATTGACGCCAGCCCCTGTTTCGCTGGAGAGTCAACTCTTGCCGCGGCAGCGGCTATTGCCGAGCTTCCAAGCCCAGATTCGTGGGAAAAAATTCCACGGCTCACTCCGACACTTGCCGCAACTGATGCTGAAATTCCAATTCCGCCACCTAGCACGGCTTGCGGGTCAAACGCACAGCGAAATACAGAGTAAAAAACCCCTGGTAAGCGATGAATATTCGCCAGCAAAACGACGATTGCCGCTCCAATGTAAAGAATTGTCATGATCGGAACAACCTTTTCTGCCACCGCTGCAATTTTTCGCAACCCACCTATCGTTATTATGGCGACGACGATGCTTAGTATTGCAGTTGTTGTAACTGGAGAAAGGCCGAAAGAGCCACAAGCTACGGCGATGGAATTACTTTGTACCAATGTTCCAATGCCAACCAAAGCCACGGCCATTCCAGAAACTGCAAATACTTTTGCTAACGCGTTGCTTCCAAACCCAAGACGCATGTAGTACATTGGGCCGCCAGAAACCGTCCCATCGACCTCGAATTTTCTATACTTTACGGCTAGGAACGACTCTGCGTATTTTAGCGATAGGCTAAAAATTGAAGATATCCACAACCAAAATAATGCCCCTGGACCACCAGTTGTGACTGCCACCGCCATTCCAACAATATTTCCGGTTCCGAGAGTTGCTGATAATGCCGTGCATAGGGACGCAAAAATTGAAATGTCACCGCTACCTTTCTCCCCATCCGACATGGCATATTTGAACGCTAGTTTCAGCCTAGAAAGTTTCAACACCATGAGTTTACATGAAAGATAGGTTCCAAGTGCGAGAATGGCAAAAATCAGCGGCCATCCCCAAATTAATTTAGAAAAATTGTTCAAGAATGATTCCATCGGAAAAGTCCCGCATTGAGCACGGTTGGTATGCGTACGAAATGTTGAAAAATGGAAAATTTGTCAACAGAGATACCTGCGGAGCACGAAATATTTTATGAACATCACACCGAGTGGTATCGAAAACAACAGGCTATCGGTGAGATCGAAAATACCTCCTATGCCCGGGAAAATTGCGCCGGAGTCCTTTTCATTTGCCAAACGTTTTACAACAGATTCAGCCAGATCGCCGATCAATGAAAATATTGCCAACACTGTCGCCAGGGCCACGGAATTTAGCAATCCCAATTCTTGCGGCATCCATTGTTTACACGCATAAACAAGTGCCACTCCAGCGAAATTGGAAGCTAAAATCCCTCCGACTAGTCCTTCGATCGTTTTTTGCGGGCTGAAATTCGGCGCCAATTTGTGTTTACCAAAATATTTTCCAACGAACATCCCGCCAATATCACAACATTTCACGACGAGCACCATCCAAATTAGGACACAAACATAGGCATCACCATTCGGATAGCATTGCAACATCTCGTGTCGCAGCGCAATTGGAAAGCAACACATGAGTGGTGCGTAAACTAGTCCGACAATCGTTGGAACTATGCTATTTTTGGCGATTTCGAGAGAGTGGGAAAGCAAGGCTCTCAGCACGATAACAACAATCGAGATAAGTAGAAATTCCAGTGGCGATGGGAGTTTTCCCTGGGAGTGGCCGTTGCAAAATGCCAAAAACATCAACAAAATTCCGCAAATCATTCCCGTTGTAACCATCGGCGTCTGCCCGATTTTTCGTAGCAAACCGTAAAATTCCAGCTGCGTGAGTATGCCGCACGCAAAAATTAACCAGATGCATCCAATTGCCCCGAAATGGCAGACCGCGATCGCAACAATTGACAGTAGTAAAACACTGCTGAATATTCGCCGTACCATCTACGCCCCCATTCTCCTCTCTCTATGCTGGTAATTTTCTATAGCTTCTCGAAATTCGCGTTCCCAGAAGTCTGGCCATAGTGTTTTTGTAAAAAATAACTCGGAGTACGCCCCCTGCAGGAGTAAAAAATTGCTCAATCTCAATTCCCCAGATGTCCGAATAATTAGGTCTGGATCCGGCAGATCGGCCGTGTATAGATATTTTTGCAAAAAACCCCAGTCAATTTCGTCCGGATCGATGTTTTTGTCTCTGCAAATATTCCTAACCGCCTGGACTATTTCGTCCCGAGCTCCATAATTTATGGCAATCGTGACATTAAATCTACTGAAATTTTTCGTATCATTAGAAAATTCACATATCGTCGTTTGCAGAAGCGCTGGCAGTTTCGACATATCTCCGATTACGCGGAATCGAACGCCGTTTTTGACAAATTTTTTTCCATATTTTCGCAATGATTTTTCAAATAATTTCATCAAAAAGTTTACTTCATCCATTGGCCTAGAAAAATTCTCCGACGAAAATGCGTACAAAGTCACATACTTGACTCCGATTTTCTCGGCTATTCGTAGAATTTTTCTGACGACGGACGCCCCACGGCGATGTCCCTCATACCGCGGCAGTCCGTAATTCGCTGCCCATCGACCATTCCCATCCATAATTAGGGCAACATGGTTCGGAACACAAAGCATAGATAGTGTATATAACTTCGTTTAGAACAATCAAGCGCCATATTTGCTCTCGGTTAGGTCAACCTTGCAAGTGGTGATTCGGCGCATTGTTGTCTAATCACGCAACTATGTAGCCTTCATATTTGACAAAGGCATTTTCCTCACCGATGTCCAGCGGGGAAATTCCCATTTTTACGAAAAAACAATATGCGCCTTTCAACTATAGTTAACTTACTTGAAAAAAGCATTCTATCTGACGATATTTAGCGGAAAGATTTTTTTTCCATAAAGGAAAGCACGCTCTTTTCAGGTGAAATGGCTATAGTTGGAAATGGAAAATATAGTTATAGCTGTTTCACCCGAGAAGGGCGTACTTTCCTTTGCAAAAAGAAAAATTTTCCCGCCAAGTATCGTTGGACAAAATGCCCCTGTCGGGCGTGACAGCTATAAATATCGTTAGACAGAATATTTTTCTTAAGTAAGATAGCTATATAGTGGTAATTTTTGCATTCGTTCGACCACGGAGGCTAATACGCGGATATTTCCACGGAAAAAGTTTCCGTTTTTTGCGGTAGGACTGGTATATAGTTTTGCAAGTTCGCAACCGTCGACCCATCCTCGGTCGGCAAATCGGATAAAAACGCCACTTCTATTTTGTCGTTCGTCTCCGTCTTACGCAAGACACAGACTGATTTTTGTGTTTTTTTGCCAAAAATAAATGATAATCCCTCCTCTTCGTTGGATGTGCCGACCCAAATTTTATTGTCCCGTAATTTGGAAAACCCTATCGCCCCGTCATTCAGCAACTCCAATGATGTTTTTTCCGAGGATTTTACAGAACTTATCACGGCCATGTCGTCGCCGATACTTAACCGTTTCTTTGCAAGGCCTTTTGCAATGTGTTTTCCAAGGGGAATTTCCGTCCATGGTAAGTTTACAAAAAAATGGATAGCTGGCTTCCAATATATTGGTAATGTTCCTTCATTGGTCAGCGCAAGTTCCAAGTGGAAATGCAACTCGAATAATTTGTATGAAATCCTTGGCAAATATGGCAAATTTTCAATATTTTTAACAGTAAAAATTACGAAATTTCTTCCATTGTCTGACTTTTCGAAGTCCAAATCCTCGACATTTAAATCCTGAAACCCGGAAATCGGCATGGACTTCACGTTGAAAAATACCTTTCCGCCAACGTTCCCAATGGAATTTTCCTGAGAAATTTCAGAAAAAAAAATATCACGGATGCTATCATCTGCCATTGTTATTTGCCAGCTAACCATTCTACCAGCGTCCGACGGTGAAAAAAGGTACCGCGACGGAGATACTTTTACCGCTAGCAGCGGCAAATCGCCATACTTCACTTCTCTAATATCCATGGCAAAACCCCAATGGCACAGGGATTTATGATTTTAAGTCCAGGAGACGCAACCAATTAAACTTCATCGCAGCAAAATTCTTTCATCAATTGGGATCTGTTTTTTTAACCACGTCTTTTGCTTCTTTATCAACTTCATCGTGTTTCCAGCAATTTCACTGGCCAAATTTTCTTCCGTCGTCGGATGCTGCAACCAGTTTATCGTCTCTCTGTACCCTATGGCACAAGCCGCACTGACGCTCAAATGTTTGTAATTTGCCAACAAATGTTGCACCTCACCGATAAGACCATCAGCCACCATTTTTTTTGCCCGTTCACGAACGCGAATTTCCAAATCTTCCTTTTCACGCTCCAGGAAAATGGTATGTTTTTCACAGTCTGCGAACGGAGATGGTGTTGCCTTAAAATCCTCGCCAATTTCGTCGAAAGTTTTTCCACCCGCCAGGCATCTGCCAAGCGCAGCTGCCACTCGCCGGGGGTTCCTTATGTCGATGCACGGACAAATACCATCGTTCGCAGAAATCAGCATGGTAACCAAGCCATCCAAACCAGCGGATTTATATTGCTCATCAACGAATTTTCTGACCGCGGACGGAATTTTTATTCCGTCTACGACGGGATAAAAAAAAGATTTTAGGTAAAATCCGGAGCCGCCGACGATAACGACATTTCTTCCAAGTGAAATTATCGAATTTCTGGCATTTTTCGCAGTTTCAACGAACAGGGAAATGTCGAAATTCTCCGATGGATCCACCAAATCCACGCAGTGATGCCTGACAAGTTCTCGCTCTTCCGTCGTCGGTTTTGCGGTACCTATGTCCATGTGTTTGTAAACCAGCAGTGAGTCGCAGGAAATAATTTCCCCATTATTTGCCCTTGCGAAGTCTATGGCGTACTTCGTCTTCCCAACGGCAGTGCAGCCGGTTATCACCCACAACGTCCTCTTTCCAACGGCCATCAAAAATCCAATAATTTTATGTGCCAATTGAACTGCACCCTATCTTCCCTCCGCGCCATTTCCCGCAGCGTGATGCCAATGTCCGCCCGCCACGAATCCCATAGCGTCGTCGACACACTGAATCGTTGGCTTGTAAATTTCCTAATTTGGGCATCGTAATGCTCCTCGATTGACAGCGATGTCAGCGATGACAAGTTGAATGTGAATTTCATTGCGCACTGGTTCGTCGTCCCAGTTTCCGCATTCAAATAATTCGTGGTAAACGTTGCTTCCCAAAAATCGCCATCGTGAATTGACGTCGATATTTTCAGCTGTCGCAGGGAACCATTTGCCGGATCGATCCTGCCGTAGGCGTCAAAATTTAGCCATTCTACTGGGTATATCCCGAGCAGCAGATGCGTATTTTGGAATTTTTTCTGCCATTTTGCTGAAAAACGGTCGTAGTCTTGCCTAAAAAGAACGTCTTGCAAAACATCGAAACGCATCAACTTCCTCGGCGTATAATTACCGGATTTTGTGTACAAATTATTGCGTACTCCCACGCGCAACATGTTCTGCTTCGGCAAATTATCCACATTGCGCATGTCACCAAGGTCAATGGATGGAATCTCTACATTGAAAAAATCTGTGTCCAACCACGGGATATCATCCCTGATGTTGTCCGATGGAATCACGCGGTACTGGATTACGGGATTTATGGTATGCTTCAATCCGTCTATGCCAAACGTTTCGTTGCAATAGTCCCACTGGCCGTAAAATTTAAAGTCCACATCGACACCTCCCTGAATGAGAGCTTTGCCCTTCGTTTTATCGCCTGAATTTCCGTGGTACAGAATTCCACGAGTACCTAAGATCGGCTTCACCGTTACAAAGTCATCGTAGACCAGCGGTAACGATACGCCGTAGTACGCATCCGAACGGAAGCTGTTAACTTCGTCGAGATTAAGCTTGTCGATCCCGCGTAAACCGGCGATTGATAAGTGAGCGTTGTGCACGAGGTCGGTATCGAGGACTTTCGTCGGCAGATAATCTACCCTCACTTCTGGAAGTCTCCGGGTAGTTGGAAAAAATTTATTCGGCTGGAATCGTCCAAATGCGGAAATTATATAATTTTCTCCCCGATAGGCGACCTCGGCAAAGGAATCCGCTCGCTGATTGTCCTCGTACCACGATTTTCTAAAATCTCGTTCGACCTCAGAATCGCTCAAATACTGCACGCGTGAGATTATATCAATTTTATCGCCATAGTGTTGCCTGTGACTGAATTCGATGAATCCCCTCCTTTTCGAAATTTGATCACCGAGAACATCTGTCCCACGTACTTTATCACCTCCTTTGTCGCTGATGCCAGCAATTTTTAGTTCCGTCGCGAAGCAATTGTCTGGTGAATTGTTTTTCAGCTTCAACGCCGGACCGAACAAAAACCCACGCCTAGTGTAAACATCGAACATGCCACCGAATTTTATGCCATCTTTTATGCCGATGTAGACGTCGTTTTGTAAAAATATACCACTGGATTTGTCGATTCCGAAATTTTGTTCCGCGAAAAATGGACGATCCGACATTTCAACTTCGATCCCAGGTAAATAAAGCACTGGAATACGCCCTATTTTTAATTTTGTCCCCTCGGCCCGCAGCACATTGCCCTTAATGGTGAAATTTTTCGCCACAATGGATGGTGCAAATGATTTACTCGGGTCACTGAAAAACACAGTTCCGTCACTGCCGGTTTGCCTATCCTGGAATATGTCGACATTTTTCGCAAAAAAATAATAACCATCGACGCTCACCTTTGCTGATTCGGCGTGGGCAATATCGTTTTGCAGATCGTAATACAAATAATCTCCAATAGCGTAGTACTTACCGTTGTCAATTTTGACATTTCCGCTTGCGATCGCCATTGATTTTTCCTTTTGAAACCTGATTTCATCGGCTTGTATTACGAAATCTTCCACGGAAATCTTCGCATCGCCCCTGGCAATTAATTCACCCGCGCTCTCAGTGTATTCTATCGGCTCAATGGAGCTTATTTCAAAGGCCTTTAGAACGGTTAACGTGCAAACTAGCATCGATACCAACAAAAATTTCTTCGACACGCAGGGGCAATATGCATAATCCACTACCCCTTGGAAACAAAAAACTGGCACAGCCGGGAAAATCACGCCCGAACGACGCCACTAGGTTACGTGGCGAAAATGGCGACAAACAGCGCACAGAAGAACGAAACGAAGCAAGCCCTCAACAGAAACATCACCTTACAATGTCGCAGGATGAGATTCCAACGACGTCGCACGCTTCTGGATGTTGAACTAAACGCCCTGAGGTATTTATAGTTGTTTTATTTGAGAAAAGCATTCTATCTGACGGTGTTTAGCGGCAGAATTCCCATTCTTTGGAACGAGAGATATGCTTTTTTCGGATAAGATAACTATAGCAATTCCCCTTGACGAGGGCGTTTAAAAATATAGTAGGTAAGAGCGAGATGTACTATTCGAATGATCTGAGGGAAAAGGTAGTAAAGTATTTCGAGAATCACAGAGCGAAGGAAACGAGCGAAGTGTTTGGCGTTGGAGTGAGG
>JAISXS010000085.1 GCA_031270385.1 Puniceicoccales bacterium
TCGATGTCATCTTCCTCGGTTTCGTTTCTCTTGCCCTCGTTCTAGAATTCCTTAGATAGCGTTAACACGCCCTAGCGATACTTGGCTGAAGAATTTTTCTTTTTATAAGGAAAAACACGCTTTTCTTGGATGAAACAGATATAAATGTGGCAAACGGTGAGCACTTGCAAGAATTTTACAATGCAACGACGCGCTATAGTCGTCTTGCTTGACAAAAGCATTCCAGTGCAACGACGTACCAATGGAAGATTAATGCTTTTATGGAAAAGCGGTATGCTTTTTTCATAAAAACATGAATCTTTCCGTCAAATATCGTTATAGCTGTCACGTTCGATAAGGGCATTCTAATTCAATGATATTTGGCGAGGAAATTTTCCTTTTTATAAGGAAAAACATGCCTTTCTCAGATGGAACAGCTGTGCCGTCGAGATTTTCGTTTTTTGGAATAGGGGGTGTGCTTTTCTTGGGGGAGACTATATCCCCATGGACGGGTCCTGTCAGCAAAAGGCAGCACCGTCACGTCCAAGGAAGTAATTTCATTCAGTCAAAAAACAATTTTAAAACTTTTTCCACCTTACGATACTACCGCTAAGAACGTGTAACACAAACACAATAAAATTCTTGATTAAAATGGATATTGTGCTTACCTCCAGGGTGTGCACAGCGGTTGTAAAAGATACGATTTCAAAAAAATTGAAACCTTTTGGCAAAAATTTTGGGATGATAATAAAACGTTCTCCGTAAAAAAAAATTTTTCAAAGAAGAAATATTACGTCCTCGACATGTTTCCATACCCTTCTGGGGCCGGGCTTCACATCGGTCATCCGGAGGGATATACGGCTTCGGACATCCTAGCGAGGTACAAAAAGGCAACGGGACACAATGTCTTGCATCCAATGGGGTGGGACGCATTTGGGTTGCCTGCTGAACAACACGCCGTAAATACCGGAATTCCGCCGGCAGAAAATACCGCCAAAAACATAGAAATTTTCAGGAGACAAATAAAGCGCATCGGGTTTGCCATTGACTGGGACAGGGAAATCAATACCACGGACCCGAAGTATTTCAAATGGACGCAGTGGATATTTTTGCAGCTCTTTAAGCACGGATTGGCCTACATTGATGAACGACCAGTTTGGTGGTGCGAGGATTTAAAGGCGGTCTTGGCAAACGAAGAGGTGATCAACGGACGATCCGAACGTGGAAATTTCCCAGTACAGCGAAAAAATTTGCGCCAATGGGTGCTAAGGATTACAAAATATGCCGACAAATTGCTAGAAGGACTGGAGGACATCGATTGGCCAGATTCCACGAAGCGTCAGCAAGTTGCGTGGATCGGAAAGTCGGATGGCGCGAATGTGCGCTTTAAAGTTGACGGCCACAATGAGCAAATTGAAGTGTACACAACACGGCCGGATACTCTTTTCGGAGCGACGTATCTTGCGCTCGCTCCGGAACACCCACTCCTCGAAAAAATCGTTGATTCAAAGTTTGCCGATTGCGTGAAAAAATATTGCGAAGCTAGCAAAGCGAAAAGTGATCTCGAGAGAACTGATTTAGCGAAAGTGAAGACCGGAGTTCCAACTGGCGCCCATGCCATAAACCCGGTAAACGACAGGCGCATAGAAATTTGGGTTGCGGATTATGTGCTCATAAACTATGGCAGCGGCGCGATAATGGCAGTCCCAGCGCACGATGAGAGGGATTACGAATTTGCCAAACAGCATGGTATCCCAATAATCCGAGTGATCGACGGTGGAGATGGTGAATTACCGTACGCCGGAGATGGGATCTTGGTGAATTCCGGAGAGTTCACTGGCACGCATTCCAACGACGGCAAACGTGGGATCGTTACGATGCTGCAACAGTCATTGCAGGGGGATTTTGCCGTAAACTATAAGTTGCGCGACTGGCTATTTTCCAGACAAAGATATTGGGGCGAACCAATTCCAATCGTTTGGATTTCCAAAGATAACTATGAACAGGTAGCAGCAAATCCGCGATCGTGTTCCCGTGAATTTTTACCTGATGAGCCGGTTTTTTACGAAAAAAATGAAGTACAATACTATGCATTACCGCTGTGTTTCGAGCATCTGCCTCTGACGCTACCGGAAATAAAAAATTATTTGCCGTCCTCGGACGGAGAGAGTCCGCTTTCCAATGCCGAACAATGGCTGAACGTCCGCATAAATATCGAAAGTGGGGAAATAGTTTCAGCACAAAATCCGGATGGCGATGGTAATGCGTGGATTTCAGGCCGCAGAGAGACAAATACAATGCCACAGTGGGCTGGCTCCTGCTGGTATTACCTCCGTTACATGTCCCCGCAATGCGAAACGGAACTGGTTGACCCGGACGCGGCAAATTACTGGCAGGCTCCAGATTTTTACATAGGCGGCGCAGAACACGCAGTCCTACACTTGCTGTACGCCCGATTTTGGCATAGATTTTTGTTCGATATAGGTGCTATCAATACCGGCAAAGAACCGTTTCAGCGGCTTTTTCACCAGGGAATCATCCTCGGCGAAGATGGCACAAAAATGTCAAAAAGCAGGGGAAATGTCGTCAATCCAGATGAAATTATTTCTGCATACGGCGCAGATGCGTTGCGGCTATACGAAATGTTCCTAGGCCCGTTGGAAGCGATGAAGCCGTGGAATACGAACGGCATCGAAGGAGTTTCGCGTTTTTTGAAAAAAACTTGGAACGCATTCATCGACGACGACGGAAATGTAAAAGTTTTTCATGAAAACATGCCGACGGAATGCCAGAGCATTATGAATGAAACCATTCGGAAAGTTGGCAGTGACATCGAAGGGCTGAAGTTCAATACTGCAATTTCGCAGATGATGATCTGTTTGAATTCAGTGCATGCGGCAGGCGGTTTCGACAAAGCCTCCGCCGAAAACTTTGTCAAGATTTTGGGGCCGTTTGCCCCGCACATCTGCGAAGAGTTATGGGCGAGAATTGGGAACACAGGAAGCGTGTCCGATAGCGCCTGGCCAATTTATGACGCAACAAAGATCGATTCCGAATACCGTAGAATTATAGTACAGGTGAATGGCAAGGTTAGATCAGAATGTTCGGTAGAAAGCATAGATATAGAGGAGGACAGAGTTTTTGCACTGGCGATGGCGGATCCGAGTGTAGCAAAACACATTTCCGGGAAAAATATCGTGAAAAAAATTTATGTGAAAGGAAAGGTCGTTAACTTTGTCGTAGAATAAATTTAGTGAAGTTGTACGCTAGACACATCTTTTTTGAAACGCTTGTCTCGTGCGCCGCCGCCGTTACGCTATTTGTTGGGATATTGTTGGCAGCGAACGCCATGCGGGACATAGTTGAGTGGATCACCCTCGGTCGACTGACATTTCCGGAGACATTAAGGATTTTAGGAATTTTGATGCCATCGGCTGTGTCGTATGCTTTGCCACTCGGAATGATGACGGGCATATTAGTAGTCATCGGACGAATGTCGTCACAGAATGAAATTTTAGCGATGAAAACCGTCGGCATCGGATTAATGGGGATTTCGTGGCCAATTTTTCTGCTATCCGCCGTGTGTGCGGTACTCTCTGCATACATTAACCTCTACCATGCGCCGGATTCGGTTAGCAGATACCGGAAAGCTTTCCGCCAAGTGTTGAGGGAAAATCCCATGCGATTCATTGTTCCAAGGACGTTCAACCACTACTTTAGGGGATATGTGATATACGTTGACAGTTTGAAAAACGGAAAATTCAACACTATGAAAATTTGGCAATTTACCTGCAACGATCAACCGCATACCTACATCACCGCAGAAAGCGGGGAGATAAACTTCGACGAAACGTCGGAGACATTTTTATTAAAATTGCACAACGGTACCGCCGAAAATTTCGATGACGAAATTTCGTATTCTGAAATAAAAAGTCCGCAGATCATATCGTTTAAAGACGTGTCCGTCAGCATCCCGTCGAGTGAAATCCTCGAAACACAACGTGAGTCTACGAAAAAATTGCATCACATGCTGTTAAATGATTTATTGGCGGCAAAAATGGAATTAGACGAAAAGAAATCGGAGCTGCAAAGCAGTGAAATTAAGCACAGAAAAACACTGATAGATATGCAAATTAACACATACATTGCCAATGCGGTAGGAATTTTTGTCATGGCATTGCTTGCAATCCCACTCGGGATTGCCACGCATCGTTCGGACACTGCACTAAACGCTGCCATCGCATTATTCCTGTGCCTGGCATACTATTTTGCCATGGTAATATTCTCGCTGCTCGGGGAAAACACATGGCTTCGTCCGGACATTTTGGTTTGGACGCCAAATCTTGTATTGCTAGCGGTTGGATTTTCACTATTCAATCGCGCCTTGCAGCACTGATGGCAACAATAGATGAAATTTTCAATCCGATAAAGACAAAACGGGTGGTGGTCGGCCTCGACGGGTTTATCGACACCATAGCCCATGCTGTGGACGTCCGCAGTGGGAGTCATTACAAGCGCATCGATACAATTTCGGATTTTGGCAATCGCATTGTCTCTGCCGCTGGGAAAAGTGCAAACATCGAACTGGTTCCGCTGGACAAAAAAATCGGTGGTAACGGGCCGTTACTCGCCAAATCTTTGTTCACACTTGGGGCAAATGTTCGTTACATCGGGACATTGGGAGATTGCGAGGACAACGTTTTTAAGAGCTTTGCGGCATGGACTAATGCCATTTCAATTGGAAATTACGGTGAGACCCGGGCGGTTGAATTTTTTGATGGCAAAATTTTATTCGGGGAAATGTTGCCACTGCTGGATGCGTCGCTGGAAAATTTACTGGAAAAAATATCGAAATCTGATTTCACAGGTCTTATCGACGGATGCGACGCCGTTGCCCTCGCGAATTGGACGATGATGCCGCACATGTCCGCCATCGCAAAATTTTTGGCCGATGAAATTTTGCCGGTGTGTTCACAGGCGGAGCGTGTGTTTTTTTTCGACCTGGCCGATCCGGGGAAGAGAGAACTTTCGGAATTGGCAGAGTTTTTGCAGATCATCCGCTCATTTGAAAAATTTGGACACTCGATTTTGGGGCTAAATATTAGTGAGGCGCAACACGTTCTGCGGGCAACGGGTGAAAAATTCACCATCGAGGAAACCGGTGAAAAAATGCTGTGGGCAACGGAACGTCTACAAAAAAACCTGCAAATATCGGTCATTTTTGTCCACGGACTCAAAATTTTTTCCGCCGCAACTAAGGAAAAATCTTGTCTAACTAGTGGATACTTCGTAGAAAACCCGAAGGTTTCCACTGGGGCAGGCGATCACTGCAACGGGGGATTTTTGGCAGCGCATCTGTGTGGAGGAGATATAGATTTTGCTGCTAATTTTGCCGCGGCGACGGCAGCGTTCTTCGTTGAAACCGGCCGATCACCGTGTGTCGCCGATATAAAAATTTTAAAGCAATGAGTGGTATATTCGTCACATTCGAGGGAATTGAGGGCTGTGGTAAAAGCACGCAGTTGGCTCTGCTGGCAAATTGGTTGCGTGGGAATGGTCGCGAGGTTGTAACAACCAGGGAACCGGGTGGCACGGAGGTTGGAGAAAAAATTCGTGCCATATTGCAGGCAGGCAATAGTGGGGATGTCTTTTCTGAACGGACAGAAATACTCCTCTTTGAAGCTAGTCGAGCACAACATGTAAGAGAAAAAATTTTTCCCGCGTTGAAGGATAATAAAATTGTTCTTTGCGACAGGTTCGTCGACTCGACGGCAGTATATCAGGGTGCAGCCAGGGGGATCGGACATGATGTTGTGAAATTTTTGAATGATTTCGCATCACACGGTCGCTACCCGGATATGACAGTGTTTCTTGACATATCCATTGCCGCTAGCTTTGGCAGAATCGCTGCGCGCAGTAACGGTCGGGATAGGATAGAACAAGAGGATGAACGATTTTTTAAGCGAGTGCGCAACCATTACCTGAAATTGGCCAGCGAAAATGCTAGATTTTTTACCGTTGCCGGCACTGCCACCGTCGAGGCAATTCATGAAAAAATAAGAAATGAATTTGCAGGAAAGTTTTTCAAAAATTGAACATCAGAAAGGATTCGTTTCTCTGCTAGAGTCGTGTGAACGCGGGACGTTGCCAAATTCTAATCTCATCATCTGCGAAAATACAAAAATTTGCAGCGCCGTAATTACGCACATCGCTAAAAAAATTCTTTCCGTTGGGCGATTGGAGAACTGTGCGGACTTTTTCACAATTCGCCCATCGGGAACTATGCTTCAAATATCGGCTGATCAGATCAGGGAATTGCGCGAAAAGATTTACCTGTCTCCGAGATCTTGTCCCCAAAAATTCGTGGCAATTTTTTCCGTGGAACGCATGCACAATGCCGCGGCAAACGCATTTTTAAAGACATTGGAAGAGCCGCCACTGGACACTGTAATATTTTTGACATCCGCAAAACTCCATGCCATTTTACCAACGATTTCCGGGAGATGCGCGATAACACGCATCGCTTCCTGCCACGCGCACATTGAAAGCGAAGAAATCCGCAATTGGATCGCCAATTATTCCGCATGGCTTGCGCTGCTGTTCGGTGACCAGCGCGATTCAAACAATCACACGATAATGCAGATGTATTCATTGCTCACACAGCTAGAAACCATCAGCAATGACTTGGCAAAAGATTGTACCGACGTGGAAAACACAGATGGCGAGATTTCTGGGAAAAGGGAAATTTACAACGAATTGTTTCTGAAAATTGAAATCGCAACATCGAAGTTTTTCGAAACAAACTTGGAATACATAAACTTATTTGCAAAAATTATCCGAAAACTGGAGTCAAAAGTATCTCTCGTCGCTCTAAACGTGAATTTTATGGCATGCGTTGAGGCATTTTTGATAGAAATTTTTTCCGACGTCCTTAGAGTCCGAGCCTAGCTTATTTCTGAAGGCGCAAGTTTATTAAAAATTTTCAATTGGAGGGTTTATGGAAGCAATTTTATCACGGCACAGTGTGAGGGATTTCAAGGGCGTGGAAATTTCCAGTGATACACTGGAAAAGCTGGTGCACGCTGGGATGTCTGCACCGTCGGCAATGCACTCATCCCCATGGCATTTCGTGGTCGTTACTGACCGCAAGCGATTGGATGGTGTAGCGGAAGTTCACCCCTATGCCGCAATGTCCCTGCAAGCGTCCGCTGGAATACTGGTGTGTGGCGAACCGGACAGGGAAGCTCTCAGAGAATTTTTTGACCAAAATTGCGCTGCAGCGGCCGAAAATATCCTAATTGCCGCATGCGATCTCGGACTTGGTGCTGTTTGGGTCGGACTTTATCCAAATAAAACCCATATCGAAAATTTCACAAAATATTTTAATTTACCTAAAAACATCGTGCCGTTCACATGGATTCCAATAGGTTACCCAAAAACTTCGGCAAAAGCGGACAACCGCTTCAATCCGTCCAAAGTGCACTACAACATTTGGTGATTTTTCCAGCGAGTGATATATAGTCGTCTTACTTGAAAAAAGCATTCCATTTAACGATATTTAGAGGAAAGATTTCCATTTTTTGGAATATAAAGTATGCTTTTCTCGAGTAAGATAATTATGGTTCTAGCCGCCGTGGTCCTTTATAGTCGTTCGCCCATCCACTATAGCAGTTCCGGTTAAGAAAGGCACAAAAAAAGCATGGTAAAGTGCATCGCCGCGGGAAGAGAAAAGAGGCAAGATATCCCTGAGTTTTCGTTTGAGCTTAGCCCAAAATTTTTCGATGGGATTGGAATCTGGAGAATAGGGAGG
>JAISXS010000034.1 GCA_031270385.1 Puniceicoccales bacterium
CATGATGTTGGCGTTGTTCAAACAATTCGCCGCGCGCACAGACAACTCAATTTCGTTGACACTCATGTTGAGCAACTTACGCAGACGATTTTGTTCGTCACTTGCCTCCTTTGAAGCGTCTTCGAATTTTATGTCACCATCCGAAACGGTATCAAAAACATCGAGGTGGTGTCTCAAGACCGCAGTGGCCTCCTTTAGCGCTTCAGCTGGAAAAACTCTACCATCTGTCCAAATCTCCAAGACCAATTTATCGTAGTCCGTGATCTGACCAACACGGGCAGTTTCCACGGAATATTTCACCAAGCTCACCGGACTAAACAGTGCATCTATTGGCAAAAGTCCAATCTCGGAACGTCGCTCGTGATGCGAACCGAGCAGATATCCACGTCCAACCTTCAACTCGAGTTGTGCAAAAAACCTTCGTTTTTTATCCAAATTGCAAATTATTTGGTCCGGATTCAAAATTTCGAACCCATCGGCACCGACGATATCCCCGGCTATAACTGGCCCTTCCCTGTCGACATCTATTACCAAATCCAACTGGCCACTTTCTTCCCTTCTGAACAGGACCTTTTTGAGGTTTAAAATTATGTCGACCACGTCTTCCCTGACGTGCGGCACGCTCTGAAATTCGTGGCTGACACCCTCTATTGCCACTGAAACAAGGGCAGCTCCTTCTATAGAGCTCAGTAAAATTCTGCGAAATGCATTCCCTATGCTGTGAGCAAATCCAGACTCGAACGGCTCGGCGATAAACATGGCATATGTATCCGTCGCCGTTTGTTCGACCCTATGCAATTTTTCCGGTAACTCGAACTGACGCAATGTCTTGGACATAAAAACCTATTGGAAAATTAAAATTAGCGGCTGTAAAATTCAACTATGAGCTGCTCGTTTACATCCTGCGAAATTTCCTCGCGCTCCGGCTCCCTGTTAACGGTTCCGCGCAGCAATGTCGAGTTAAATTCGAGCCACCCTGGTATGCTACGGGCCCTATTCATTTCACAATTTCGCACAGCAATCTGGCGCGAAGACGGCCTTTCGGCGATGTCAATCACGTCGCCCGCCTTGCAGATATAACTTGGAATGTTAACTTTTTTACTATTGACTCGTATGTGACCGTGATTGACGAACTGTCTGGCAGCGGCACGACTCCTTGCGACGCCAAAACTGTAGACAACGTTATCTAAACGCAATTCTAGCAATTTCAAAAACGCCGTTCCGGTAACACCACGCTTTCCCTTGGCAACGTCAAAATATAGTCGAAACTGCTTCTCCGTCAGGCCATACATGTAGCGAACTTTTTGCTTTTCGAGGAATCCTATCGAATAGTCCGACACCTTCCTGCGCAAATGCGGACCGTGCATCCCGGGAACATAGGGCTTCCGCTCTTCGGCGTTGCCCGGGGTAAAAACGGACGTGGCGAAACGCCGATTTACCCTCGCTCTTGGTCCAGTGTATCTTGCCATAAAAATTTTCCTGTTTTATAAATACTACGCCCTTCAAATACTACGCTCTTCGCGCCTTTCTCGGTCGACATCCATTATGCGGAATGGGCGTTACATCGACGATTTCATCAACGGCAAGACCGAGTGCCTGGATCGTTCGAATCGCTGAATCGCGCCCCATTCCCGGGCCACTAACCCTTATACTAACCTCTTTCATGCCATGCGACATCGCCGTCTTTCCAGCATCCTGTACAACCATTTGGGCCGCATAGGCGGTAGATTTTCGCGACCCGCGGAAATTACACTTCCCAGCGCTTGCCCATGAAATGACATTTCCATTCGGATCGGAAAAACACACCTTCGTATTGTTGAATGTGGCTAGAATGTGGCATATGCCCTTCGTTATATTTTTGCATTTCTTTGCCCGCCTAACCGTTGTGTCGACTGGTCCGTCCAACAACGACCCGATCCCATCACGCTTTGCCGACTGTTCATCGGCCACCGGAGCCTTTACATTTTCATCACTAACTTCACTCATCTGTTTCCTTCCCTGGTAACGCTCCCACTATTTTTCCTTTTTCGTTACGCCAACTGTTTTGCGCGCTCCCTTCCTCGTACGCGCATTTGTCGACGTCCTCTGACCTCTCACCGGTAGTCCCCGATAGTGCCTTATTCCGCGGTAGCATTTTATCGCCTGCAACCTTTTCAAATTTGCCACTATATCCCTACGCAAATCACCTTCGATCTTCCATCCGGCCGAGTTTATAAAAGATGTTATTTTGTTTATGTGCTCCTCATTGAGATCGCGGGCACGCATGTTCTGGTCAATTCCCGTAGCTTCCAATATTATACCGGCGCGCGTGAGGCCTATTCCTTGGATATACCGCAACGCGTAGGCGATCTTTTTGTTGTCCGGAATATCAACTCCCAAAATACGAGTCATAGTCTTTTACCATTAAAATTTATGTAACTTGAACCTTCAAAAATCATTTTTTTACCAAAGTCAAGATCTCTGGCAAATTATCTGTAATTAAAATTGTATGCTCGCAGTGCGCGGCGCATTTCCCGTCCTTCGTTTTCACCGTCCACCCATCCTTAGCAATGAAAATTTCCTCGTCACCCATCGTAAACATTGGCTCTATTGCCAGCGTCATCCCTGCTTTTAAGAGCGGTCCAGTGTGCGGCTTTCCATAATTTGGAATCTCCGGTTCTTCGTGCATTTCCCTACCGACGCCGTGGCCAACAAAACCTCTCAAAATTCCATAACCATGTCTCTTGGCGTGCATCTCTATGGCGTGGGAGATGTCACCTACGCGATTCCCATCCTTTGCCTGCTCGATACCGAGTGACAACGCTTCTTCTGTGACCTTGACAAAACTGTCCACTTCTTTGGAAACATTTCCCACGCGCACAGTCCTGGTGTTGTCGCCCACGTATCCGCGGTAGAACGTGGCGACATCTATGCTGACGATATCGCCATCTTTCAAAATTACATTCCTCGATGGGACGCCGTGAACAACCTCATCATTTATTGATATGCACGTATAGGCAGGATAATTTCCATTCCGTCCCGGATACTGAAGACACGCGCTTTTCGCACCAAGCTCCATCATAATATCCCTACCGAAACGGTCAAGATCATCGGTGCTAACACCGGCTATTGCATACTTTGCCATTCTGCTCAAAACTTCAGCTGCAACGGCGCCGGCCTCCCGCATTCTCAAAATTTCATCCGCTGTCTTTATTGGAATCATGCTATTCTTTCTAGGAAATAAACCATATTATAATGCCGAACAAAAACAATGCTATCAAGATGGCACAAAGCACCTTCAAATTTTTCAAATCATCGGAAAAAACAATTGATTTTGAAATTTTACTGTTCGCCCGTGTTTTTACTTTCTTTAGGAATCCGTCGTAATTTTTTTGGAGTAAATGGCCTTCTATTTGTTTCATCGTATCCAGCACAACACCAACCGCGATTAACGTTCCCGTTCCTCCAAAAAACAAGGCAATGGAATAAGGAATGCCAAACGAAAAATACAGCAAATCAGGAAATAACGCTATAGTTGTCAAAAAAATGGATCCCGCTAGCGTTAACCGTGTCATGACGAAGTCCAAAAACTTCGCCGTCGCGGCACCTGGACCGATACCCGGTATGTATCCACCGTTTTTCTTCAAATCATCAGCTATTTGTGCCGGACGGAACATCATGGATACCCAAAAATAACTAAAACAAAGTATTAGTAGTCCGTACAAAGTGTAATAAACTGCTGATCCGTGGGACAATACTTCGGATGCCCTCTGAAAAAATTTTATCCCAGATGCCGCTCCAACGTACGCAAAAATTTGCTGCGGAAAAAGCAGTATGGCACTCGCAAAAATCACCGGCATGACTCCGGAATAGTTTATTTTCAGTGGCAAATAGGAGGACTGGCTGCCGTACATTTTTCTGCCGACAACGCGGGAGACGTACTGAACTGGAATTTTTCTATCCGCTTGCGTCACTGATATCATGAACGCAACCACCGAAAACAGCAACACAACCATCAAAACGCCGTGCCATACGCCGAAGGCACCGACTGTTCCCGTGGGAGCGTTGAACATTCTCGCTGCTTGCACGATGGCACTCGGCATTGACGACAATATTCCGGCGGCGATTAGCAGTGAAACACCGTTCCCTATGCCGATTTGCGAAATTTGTTCGCCGATCCACATCAAAATTAATGTGCCGGCGGTCAAAAATATTGTTGATGTGATTAGGAAAGTTGCGCCGTTCCTTACGACTATGTCACCGAATTGGTCGGTATTAAATCCGTAGAAAATTTTGTCCGGGCAATTCGACAGTGCCATTACCAGCAGACACCCCTGAATTAAGCAGATTAAAACAGTCAAATAGCGCGTGTATTGGGCTATGCGCTGGCGGCCGGATTCGCCCTCATGCTGCATGCGTGACAAGGACGGACTTATTGCTCCTAACAACTGCATAATTATGGAAGCGCTTATGTATGGCATTATACCAAGGCCAAAGACTGCCCCTTTCAGTAACGCACCTCCGGTGAACATATTGTACAGACCCATTATGCCACCGGATGCGGAGGCTTTCGACATCAAAAAATTTTTCAGCGGCAACGGATCAAGCCCAGGTAGAGGTACGCTAACGCCGACTCTCGCGACGAACAGCAACGCGAAGGTGATGAGAATTTTGTTGCGCAACTCTCTTACCTTAAAACAATTTATAAATGCTGAAAACATTGCCGTGTCGAAAATTTACTCCTTTTGCGACTGCACAGATGTCAAAATGGCCCTTCCGCCAGCACGCTCTATTGCCGCGGCTGCGCTCGCCGAGAATTTATCCGCTGTTATCGTAATTGGCCTGTCCAAATCAATTCCGCCGAGAATTTTTACTAAGCTGAAATTATTCCTTGTTATGCCAAGCTTTTGCATACAATCTTTGTCTATCGTATCTAGTTTTGCGTCCACCAAATCTCGTAAGTTTACCGCGAAATACCTTGTGCGAAATTTTGCGTTGGAAAATCCGCGCACTGGCAGGTGTCTATAGAATGGAACACCACAGCAACATGGAGCCGGGCTATATCCAGCCCGCGCCTTCCCGCCTTTGTGCCCACGGCCAGCAGTCTTCCCCTGCCCAGATCCGACACCCTTTCCCCTGCGTTTCGTGCTTTTTGACCACGCCAGAATTTTCGGTAACTTATTGAGCTTCATCATCAAGTCCTACAAATTGTTATCACCTTCCGCTACACGAATCCTTTTTACATCCGTGTATGTGCGCATTTGCCGAAGAGCATGCATCGTAGCATTAACGACAGAAAATCGATTTTTCGATTTCATCGATTTTGTTAACACGTCTTTTACTCCCAATATTTCGAGCACGGCACGCACCCCACCGCCGGCGATTATGCCGGTTCCAGGTGCAGCTGGCCGAAGAAGAACACGACCACCATCGGAGACCCCAATTGCCATGTGCGGAACAGTAGTTTCGCGCAATTTGAACGATGTAATATTTTTCCTGGCGTGTTCAGTTCCTTTCCTTATCGCTTCCGGAACCTCCTTCGCTTTCCCGTAACCCACGCCAATTCTGCCCTTCTGATCGCCAACTACCACCAACGCCGCAAATCCAAACCGCCTGCCGCCCTTGACAACCTTCGCGCAACGGTTTACGTGGACGACTTTTTCCTTAAGTTCATCCCGCTCCACCCTGGCAGACTGCGCGGCGCTTTCACGTTTTTTACGAAATCCTCCCGATCCTTTTTCCGATTTCTTAAAGTCACTCATATTTTAATGTCCTTAAAATAACAATCCAGCTTCCCGCGCTGCATCAGCAAAAGCCTTTACGCAACCGTGGTATTTCCGATCACCCCTATCAAAAACGACACTCCGCACACCGGCGGCAGCCGCCTTTTCGCCGAAGGCTTTGCCAAGTAAAGTCGCGCCGACAACGTTTGACGACAACTTTCGGACTGCAATTTCCTTGGCGAGCGTCGATAAAAACGCCAACGTTACGCCAGACTCATCGTCTATGCACTGTGCATAAACGTGCTTTCCTGAAAGTTTCACAGACAATCTTGGTCTACACGAAGTACCGACGACACGCTTTCGCACTCTCATCTTTCTTTTGTCGCTACGTATTTTTTTGTCACTTTTCATATAAAAATTTCAAAAACACTCACACTACACATCCACGACTACGCCGTTTTCTTTCCTTCTTTACGCCTAATAAATTCGCCGACTATCCTCACACCCTTGCCCTTATACGGCTCGACTGGACAAAATCTTTTTATATCGGCCGCAACCTGGCCAACAATTTTCTTGTCGACGCCCTTAACCGCAATCTTTGTGCCAGATTGATCGATTTCCAATTCGATCCCCTGAGGGATGGTGTATATGATACCGTGGGAGTAGCCAAGATCCAAATCGAGGGTATTTCCCTTGATGACAGCCTTGAAACCAACACCATTTATTTCCAAATTTTTTGAATACCCACTAACCACACCGTTCACCATCGAATTTATTATTGACCTCACGGTTCCATGCATTACGGCTGCGTGTTTGTCGTCAACGTTTTTGCACAACACACGGATTTCACCATTGACGACTTCAATCGTGACAGAATCGTCAAATGCTTTTTCGTTTTTGCCGATAGGCCCTTCGACGTAAACGGCGCACCCATCAACGCGAACCTTTACGCCTGGTGGAATACATATTGGAACTTTTCCTATCCTACTCATCTGAATTCTTCCTCATAAAACGTAGCACATCAATTCGCCGCCCAACCCAAGTTGTTTAGCTTCCTTGCCGGAAAGAATTCCCCTAGACGTGGACAACACACACTCGCCCATTCCACCGAGGATCGACGGAATTTTTTCTTTCGAAGCGTACCTCCTACGACCAGGAGTTCCGATTCTTCCAATTTCCGTGACAGCAGGGACGCCATTTACGTATTTTAGCAATACCTTCAAGACGGCGTGGCCTCCTGCAGACTGCTCCTTAGCAAAGTCCTTTATGTAACCGCCACTTTTTAAAATTCTTGCAATCCCGACTCGCACGGCTGACCACTGAGCATAGCAAACGATTTTATTTGCGGCACTCGCATTTCGTAAAATTGTTATGAAATCACCTACAACGTCCATTTTTCTTCCCATCAAATTACCACGACGACTTAGTTATACCTGGAATTTCACCGAAAGATGCCATTTCCCGCAACTGAATCCTAGATATGCCGAAAAAACCATGAAAACCTCTCGCCCTGCCGGTAACAGCACATCTATTTCTGATCCTAACGCATGAAGAACTTCTTGGAAGTTTCGCCAATTTTCGCTGAGCCGCAAAATATTCATCGTCGGACAAATTGGTGTCCAGAAGCTTCTGCTTCAACTCCTTCCGCAACGCAGCGTAACGCGCAACTAACTTCATCCTTCTATCATTTTTTTCAATCGCAGACTTCCTTGCCATGACCTAAAACTCCACTATATTCTTTTTCTGAACGGCAGCCCAAATTTTGCCAACAAAGCATGACCTTGCTTGTCATCTTTCGCCGTCGTCACGAACGCAATATCCATGCCTATCAATTTTCTTTCCCTGTCAATATTTATTTCAGGAAAAATTGTGTGATCGTTTATTCCGATACTATAATTTCCGTGCCCGTCCATTTTATTTGGAATTCCGCGGAAATCGCGAATTTTTGGCAGCACGACGTCCTTGAGTTTTAAGAAAAACTCATACATATTTCTCGCCCTGAGAGTAACCTTCGCGCCAACAACCATTCCTTTTCGCAGCTTAAAATTTGAAATACTCTTTCCGGCCTTTGTTGGGACAGATTTTTGTCCGGCTATAAGCGAAATCTCCTTTTGCACCTCTTGCACAAAAGCTTTGTCGGCATCCGAGCCTATAGCTGAATTTATTACAATTTTTACGAGCCTTGGAATTTGATGGCGATTTTTCAACGCAAACTCTTCAGCGAGTTCAGGAGCTATGCGCTCATCATATAACTTTTTCAAATATGGTTCTGGCTTACTCATCCGAAAATCCTTTCGCGCTCCACCTTCCATAGGCGTGGCCAATGCCAAAAATCAAAAAAACATTTCCCATGAGAATCAATCATTTTTTACGCTTTTTCGTTTCTGTGGCTATCTCCGACCACTTTTAATTTAACATTCGACACGTGAATCGGCATATATTTTTCCGTAATCGCCCCTTCCGGGTACTCTTGCGACTTGCGGATGTGTTTCCTAGCAACTGCCACACCTTCCACAATGACACTATTTTTTTTCTTAAAAACGCTCACAATTTTACCGACCTTGCCCTTGTCATCACCGGCTATGACGACAACAGTATCCCCCCTTTTCAGCGTATTTTTCATATTACCTCCGGGGCCAAAGATATTATTTTCATGAAATTTTTTTGTCTTAACTCCCTCGCAACGGGTCCAAAAATTCTCGTGCCCTTTGGGTTTTTTTTGTCGTCTATGATGACACACGCATTGCTGTCAAACCTCAGGTAACTACCGTCATCGCGCCTCGTCGGATATTTCGTTCTGACAACCACAGCGGAAACAACAGCCCCTTTCTTGATTGACGAATCCGGCAAACTCGACTGTACACTACAGACGATCACGTCTCCAACGGATGCAGTCCTCTTGTTCTGTCCGAGTCGCCTTATCATTTTCACAAGTTTCGCACCAGCGTTGTCCGCAACTTCCAAAATACTTTCCTGCTGTAACATCGCGTCCTCCACAAACTACGCACCATCAACCGGCACGGAACCTATAATATCACCAACACGCCAACGCTTTAATTTGCTCAGCGGTCTTGTTTCAAAAACACACACCGAGTCCCCAACGGCACACTTATTTTCGTCGTCGTGGACAAAAATAACGGTTTTTCTTTTTATTTCTTTTTGATAGACCGGATGCGGAATTTTGTAAAAACACGCTACCTTCACAGTTTTATCGCCTGATTTTCCGACAACACTGCCTACCAAAGATTTTCTGCGATTTCTCACACGTTCTTCGTCCATAAAATTAATCCTCACTCTTCAACGATTTCATTCCCATTAGCCTCGCGATGTTACGTCTCGTCTCGGAAAACTTATGTGTTTTTTCTAACTGCCCAATTTTGCGCTTCAGGCGTAAAAGCATCAACTCATTGCGCAATTCTAACTCCTTTTCGCAAATTTCAGAATAAGTCAGACCAATAAATACATTTTTTTTCATAGCGAACACCTGCTAACTTTGTTCCTCTCTGCTAATAAATCGGCAATGCACAGGAAGCTTGCCATCGGCCAGTCTCATGGCCTCTCGAGCCAAAGTCGCCGAGACGCCGGAGACCTCAAAGATTATGCTTCCGGGCTTTACGATTGCAACCCAAAACTCGACGCCACCTTTCCCTTTCCCCATCCTGGTTTCAGCAGGTTTTTTAGTCACCGGTTTTTGCGGAAACAAGCGCATCCACATTTTACCCCTCCTTTTCAGGTGCCTATTGATTGCTATGCGAGCCGCTTCCAGCTGCGATGACGTTAAGCGGCCGCGTTCGAATGCCTGTATGCCAAAATCTCCAAAGGCTATGGAATCGCTGCCCTTCGCTACGCCGCGATTGCGTCCCTTGTGCACCTTCCTATGCTTTGTTTTTGAGGGTGATAAATTACTCATTGCGGATGATCTCCCTATTTTTCAAACCTTCGCTGCAACGACAGTTCTTCCTTGTCGCTAAATAACCAGCATTTTACCCCTATTTTCCCAGCCGCTGTATCGGCTTCAGCAAATCCGTAATCAACGTTCGCACGGAGCGTGTGCAGCGGAACACAGCCGTCCCTTTGCTCCTCAGTTCTTGCGATCTCTGCCCCGCCGAGTCTCCCTGAACAGCGAATTTTTATGCCGCGAGCGCCAAAACTCATTGCCGACTGGACGGCTTTTTTCAATGCCCGGCGAAAAGGTACCCTGCGCTCAAGCTGCATGGCAACATTTTCCGCAACCAATTGAGCCACCAAGTCTGGGCGTTTGACTTCTTGCACATCAATGATGATATCGTTGCCTATAAGTAATTTCAGTTCGTTGGTTAGTTTTTCCAGTTCTCTGCCTTTAACTCCTATAACTACGCCAGGGCGGGGCGTGGATAATCTTACGCGAATCTTTCCACCAGACCGTTCGATATCGATGCGTGCAATGGATGCGTATTTGAGTTTCGATTTTATGAACCGGCGAATTTTATAATCTCCGACCAAAAATCGCGAAAAACTATTTCTGTCAGCAAACCACCGCGATCCCCAATCACGGCGAATTGGAAGACGAAAAACTATAGGATTTACCTTCTGTCCCATGACGAAACTAACCTTCCTTCCTTTCTATTTCTTTCAAAACTAGGCGAATATGCGACATGCGCTTTTTTATCGGGTGGGCTGATCCTCGTGCCGCTGGGACGAAGCGCTTTAAAACTGGGCCATCTTCGACGGTCACCGAATCAACAGCTAGTCTACTCGCCGGCAAGTTATTGTTGTTTTCCGCGTTTGCTATGGCACTCTCCAGCAGGGCACCGATCAACCGCGTAGACTTTTTGCGAATGCATCCCATGAGTGCCATAGCATCCGTTGCCATTTTGCCGCGCAACAACCCAGACACTTCCCGCACTTTTTTCGAGGATATTCTTACATATTTTAGTTTCGCCTCAACTTTCATTATGTCTCCCCGTTACGCCTTTTGTGTGTGCGGATTGTGCGCTTTGAACGTTCTCGTTTGCGCAAATTCACCTAATTTATGCCCAACCATGTTTTCTGTAACGTAAACGTCAATAAATTTTCGACCGTTATGTACCAAAAATGTCATGCCCACGAAATCTGGCGTAATTGTGGAACGCCGAGACCATGTCTTTATCGGCTTCCGAGTACCACTAGCTATGGATGCTCGCACGCCATCCGCTAGGCTAATATCAACAAAAAATCCCTTTTTTTTAGACCTTGTCATCGCACATCCTCTCTAGCTCATCCCCTTTTCACTTTTCTGCCATTTCTTCTGACAACAATTGCAGAATTCGAAGGTTTCGATTTCCTTCGCGTCATTTTCCCTTTTGACAACTGCCCCCACGGAGACACCGGATGGCCACCTCCGGACGTTTTTCCGTGACCACCGCCCATTGGGTGATCGATAGGATTCATCGCCACACCGCGTACTCGAGGGCGCCGGCCGAGCCATCTGTTGCGGCCAGCCTTCCCGAGCGACCTCTTACCGTGTTCTGCGTTTCCAATTTCACCAATTGCCGCCCTGCAACGGGAATGTACACGGCGAATTTCTCCGCTTGGCATTTTTAAAGTCGCCCTATCGCCTTCGACTGCAATCAACTGCGCCGATCCGCCGGCTGTTCGCGCTAGCTGCGCACCGCGACCCGGTTCAAATTCTATGCAGTGTACTCTTAATCCCTGTGGAATTAGGCACAGTGGCAACGACATGCCGTCACCATATTCGTTCTGAGGGTCATTTGAACTCAGTACGATACTACCTACGGACATCTTGTTAGTCGCCAAAATATATCGTTTTTCGCCATCGGCGTACTTCAACAGCGCAATATTCGCCGATCTATTCGGGTCATATTCTATTCGTTCGACAGACGCTGGGATGTCGACCTTATCACGTTTGAAATCAATCGTGCGTAGCAGTCTCTTGTGGCCACCTCCCCTGCGGCGCATGGTTATGCGACCATAGCAATTACGGCCGCTCATTTTCAATTTTGATCTTGTTAATGATTTGTGCGGCGAATTTGCTTTTGGGACCGCCGCTCCCGCTCGCACCAAAAACCTCTGCCCAGGCGTTAATGGTCTTAATTTTACAATTGCCATCTGATTTATTCCTCTTTCATTCGGTTTTCGGCGTCACATAACGTCTATTTTGTCACCCTCGGCCAGCGAGACAATTGCTTTTTTCTTTTTTCCAACCACCGTAAATCGATTGCGTGCCTTGGACCGCACACGCTTCGCCTTTCCGCAGCAGTTAACGACGTTGACACTTACAACCCCCACGCCAAACGCCACTTCAACGGCCCTGGCGATCTGCGTCTTGTTAGCGGCAGCATCTACGACGAACGAGTAACGCTGCCCCTCGGAGAGTAACAGATTGGATTTCTCTGTCAGTAAAATTTCTTTTAAAATTCCAAATGTTTTCATTTTCTATTCCGCTTTTCCTAACAATCTGGAAACCATATCTTTCATCGCGCTATTACTTACAACGATGTTTTTGTGGCGAACCACGTCGAACGCATTCAATGACTGCGCATCAACCATAAACACGCGAACGATATTTCTCGCCGCTAGTACGAAATTGCCATCAAAAACCTTGTCAACAAATAGAATCGATCCGCCATCGAATGTCTTTTCCAACTTAGAATTTAATTTTTTTGCTTTCGGCTCCTCGACGGCTAATTGATCGACGGCAAATAAATTGCCGTCTTTGGCCTTGTCCGACAAGGCCCTAAATAACGCCAGGCGCTTGATTTGCTTGTTGATTTTTTGCGAATAATCCCGCGGTTTTGGGCCGAAAACAACGCCACCACCAGACCAAATCGGACTGCGCTTTGACCCATGACGTGCCATGCCTGTCCCCTTTTGTCTGTACGGCTTTTTCCCAGATCCGGACACGTCGCCACGATCTTTAGCGCAGGCATTTCCCTGTCTCAAATTCGCCGCAAATGCGACCAAATATTGCTTGAGCGCAACAATACCTCTGTTCCCTTCCATGGCAACCAGCCCATCGACAGTTCCATCGGAACAAGAAGAAAAATCAGAACTGCAAATTTTAAGTCTCATTTTCGTATCTGTAATGATTTTTTGGCACGGCGCACTACAACGTAACTTCCGTTTGCACCGGGGAAACTTCCACTAATGACCAACAAGTGTTTTTCCGGATTCGCGTTAAAAATTTTTAAATTTTGTACAGTGCGCCGGTCGCATCCATCATGTCCCGGCATTTTGCGACCCTTAAAGACGTGCCCAGGCCATTGCCTATTTCCGTATGATCCGCCACGGCGGTGGAACATCGAGCCGTGAGAGGCCGGGCCTCCAGCAAATCCATGTCGCTTCATTACACCTTGAAAACCCTTTCCCTTCGTCGTTCCCACGACATCAACGGGATCATCCTTTGCGAATTCACCGACACAAATACTCGTTCCAATTTCGTAGGCCTCGACATTAGCCACTCTTAGCTCCTTTAAAATGTCAAAATCGGCGGGCTTTCTGCCGTCGCCGATCTTTTTTCTCTTTTCATTAAAAAACCCAAACAGGATCGAAAAATAACCATCGCTATCAGCTGTTTTCATGCCAGCAATGGACGTCCTACACATCTCAACGATTGTCACTGGCACGAGAACGCCATTGGCATCGTACAGCTGCGTCATGCCGACTTTCTTGCCGACCATCAAAATGTTTCTCTTCTCTTCCATACTAAGTGGCAGAAACTCTCTCCCTGCCTTAGATCCAAATTCCTATAAAACTCACCTTTGTTAAAAGGCAAGCACAAATCCTCATTAGGCGGCCATCAAATCAATTTTTATTTCAACGCCAGCCGGCAAATTTAGTTTTTTCAGTGAATCAACGGTATCAACGGTTGGTTCAAAAATGTCGACCAATCGACTGTACGACCTGATTTCAAATTGATCCGATGATTTTTTGTAGATGTGCGGTGACCTATTGACACAGAATTTTTTGACATCCATAGGCAACGGCACCGGCCCTGCAACCTGCGCTCCAGAGCGCTTTGCAGCGTCGACAATGTCAATTCCAGCCTGATCGGCTAATCTGTAATCAAAGCTTTTGAGTCTTATCCTTATTTTTTGTTTTGCCGTGGACTTTATTTTCTTTTGTGTCATGAAACACGCCTCCTAATTTTATCTTCCAACTGAATTTTCTACAATTTTCGCCAGCAATCCCGCCGGAACCTGTTCAAAGTGTGAAGGCTCCATGGTATATGTCGCTCGACCCTTCGACAATGAACGTACATCGGTCGCATACCCAAACATCATCTCAAGTGGAACGAATGTACAGATTATTGTCAAATTGTTTTTTACTTCTATGCCGTGAATTTGACCGCGTCGCCTGTTTAAATCGCCAACTATGTCCCCCTGATACTCCTCCGGCGTTGCGACATCGACGCGCATTATCGGTTCAAGTAAAATCGGACCCGCTTTGCGCATCGCTTCTTTAAATCCGAAGATACCAGCCATCTTGAATGCCATCTCCGACGAATCAACTTCGTGGAAACTGCCATCAATTATTCTGGCAATAAAGTCAACAACCGGGTAGCCCGCAATGACACCGGCTTGCGCTCCCTCGAGGATTCCCTCTTGGGTGGGTTTTATGTATTCTCTCGGTATGACACCGCCGACGATTTCGTTTACAACCTCTACGCCCTTCCCCTTTTCGGCTGGTTCAAGTTTAATAATGGCGTGTCCGTACTGTCCGCGGCCCCCGGATTGGCGTATGAATTTTCCTTCGCCAGTCGCCGCCGTCGTAATTGTTTCCCGATACGCAATTTGCGGACGCCCGGCATCGGCTTCGACTTTAAATTCTCTAAACAAACGATCGCGTATAATGTCTAGGTGTAACTCACCCATCCCGGAAATAATCGTTTGACCGGTTTCTTGATTGCTTGAAACTTTGAATGTTGGGTCTTCTTCGGCTAGTCTTTGCAGGCCGAGGGACAGTTTTGCCTGATCGGCCTTTGATTTCGGCTCTATGGACATGCTTATTACCGGGTCCGGGAATGTTGGTGGCTCTAAAATCAGCCCAAGATCTTTGTCGCACAGCGTGTCGCCGGTAACGACCCCCTTAAGCCCAATGATCGCACAAATATCGCCGGAATAGGCGACTTCTATGTCTTCGCGCGTGTTGGCCTTCATCAGCATCAGACGACTTATGCGCTCGGATCTCCTTGTGCGTGGGTTGTACACAACTTCGCCCTTTTTTAACTGCCCAGCGTAGACACGGCAGAAAATTAATTTACCAACGAATGGGTCAGTCATCAGTTTGAACGCTAGTGCGGCGACTTTTGCCCCGTCGTCCGGGACGATCGATGACTCTTCGTTTGTGTCATCATCCTCAAACGCACGCATTGGCGGCAAATCCAGTGGACTTGGCAAATAGTCGACAACGGAATCCAGCAACATCTGGACGCCCTTGTTTTTGAACGCACTTCCAGGTATCACACCTATGAAATTCATCGACAGCGTCGCCTTTCGCACGGCAACGCGCAGATCACCGACGCTTATCTCACTTCCTTCCAAGTATTTTTCCGCAACTACATCGTCAAAGTCCGCCAAAGCTTCTATGAGCAATTCGCGGTGTTTCTTTGCATCTTCCAGCATGTCCGCCGGAATGTTAATTCTGTCGTAGTATGTTCCGTTTGCCGAATCATCGCTGTAAACGTAGGCACACATTTTTACCAGATCAACTAGTCCACGCAATGATTCGCCAGCCCCTATATTTAGGAACAAGGGGTGTGCGTTTCCGCCAAGTTTTTCGCGGATGTCATTCACGGCGCTTAAAAAATTAGCGCCAGTTCTGTCCATCTTGTTGATGAAAGCGATACGAGGGACATTGTATTTGTCCATCTGCCTCCAAACCGTTTCCGACTGCGGTTGCACTCCGGCAACTCCGCAAAACACTGCAACCGCTCCGTCAAGGACGCGCAGGGAACGCTCCACCTCTGCCGTAAAATCAACGTGTCCCGGTGTGTCTATTATGTTCACTTGGTGTCGAATCCCAGCATACGGCCCCTCCTTCGTTGTCCACGCACAAGAGATAGCAGCGGAGGTTATTGTAATTCCGCGTTCCCTCTCCTGCTCCATCCAGTCGGTCACAGTCGTACCATCGTGAACCTCTCCTATCTTGTGGACAACACCGGTGTAAAACAAAATCCTTTCCGTCGTTGTCGTCTTCCCAGCATCTATGTGCGCAGCTATGCCAATGTTGCGGGTGTATTCCAACGGAGTACCCCGGTCCTCAGAATTAGCAGTCGAAATCTCCTTCGCCATTTCACCTGTCTCCCAAACACAATTATTACCAACGTAGATGGGCAAACGCTCGGTTAGCCTGTGCCATGCGCTGCACGTCATCTTTCTTTTTTACGACAGAGCCAGTGTTATTGTATGCGTCAACAATTTCCTGGGCCAACGCCTCATTCATCGGCAATCCCTTCCTAGACTTGGAAAATTCTATCATCCACCGGAATGCCAATGCGTGCTGGCGCTCGTAGGGAATTTCGACGGGAACCTGATATGTTGCTCCACCGACGCGGCGGCTCTTGACCTCGACCTTCGGTCTAGAATTTTCAAGGGCACCTAACAACAGATCGATGGGGTCTCCTCGGCCAAGTTTTTCACTCACGCGCTCGATAGCTCCGTAGACAATCGTCCGCGCAAGATTCTTTTTCCCGCGTTGCATGATCATGTTTACAAGCTGTGAAATCAACACGCTGCCATAGCGAGGATCCTTCTCAACAAAACGCTTCTCAGCTCTTCTTCTCCGCGACATCTACTTTCTCCAATTAAAATCATTTCTGCTTGGGACGCTTCACGCCGTATTTCGAACGGCTCCTGCGCCGCTTGTCAACGCCAGCACAATCCAATGCTCCGCGGACAACGTGATACCTAACACCCGGCAGATCTTTTACGCGGCCACCGCGCACCAAAACAACGCTGTGCTCCTGCAATTTGTGACCTTCATCGGGAATGTACGCAATGACTTCACTGCCGTTTGTTAGACGGACTTTTGTAACCTTTCGTATAGCCGAGTTCGGTTTTTTTGGTGTGCGCGTCATGACCTGTATGCACGTACCGCGCCTGAACGGGTTTTTGTCCAAAGACGGAGCCTTCGACTTCGTTGTCTTCCTAACACGAGGATTACTTATCAGCTGATTGATTGTCGGCATCTACTTCCTTCTATTTATCTTTTTCTTTCTTAACTCCCAGTGAGTAGAATTAAAAGTTGTATGCGAATCAAGCATTTTTTCGCTGGAATCGCCAACTTCCGCGTCAGATGCTCCACTAAACGGAAAATTTAAGTCTTTGCAACGCTAGATTTTTGAAAATTTTCCAAAAGCCCACGAAAATTCGACAAACTTTTCGCGGAAAACTGGAAGGTTTTGCCGTTTATAAAATAGAGCAAGGATATGCTTTCCGAGTGTAAAAGCATCCTTCGGAGGCCAAAATTTTTCACGAATGATGCGTTAAATCTCGTATCGCCGTAGGTTTTGTCACCGACTATTGGCAGACCATTTTGGCTACAATGTATTCGTAATTGGTGTGTTCTGCCTGTTACTGGAAACAATTTCAATATTGTCATCATTATGCCACAGAGACGGAATGAATTGACAACTTCGTACTTCGTTTCCGCAAATATTCCGCTTCCCGTCGACATTTTTATGGATTTTCCGGAAAAATTTTTCTCCAACCGGGACCGCCAAGTACCCGTTTTGTGCCTCGGAAATCCTTTGGCGAGTGCGAGATACTGCTTTAGCACCTTTTTTCCGTCGAACGTGGCTTTCACGGCTTGTGCAACACACGTACTCATGGCGATGAGTACCAAACCAGATACTGGACTATCCAATCGATTTAGGAGATAGATTTTTTTGTCATCGCGGGTATAACACCGTTCGCCATTGTCGTAGTCGCACGATAAAAGGGATCTGCCAGTGTCCCTGCTGTTGTTCGGATGAGATAGTACGCCACACGGCTTTTCCAGCGCTATCAAACCATTTTGGTCACAATATGCCACTGAAACACTGCTGTGCAATGTTCCCGCAAGGATACTGCATCCAATCTCCCCCGTATTTGCAGGGAGGTTGGCACTGCTGGCCACTGTCACTTTATTAGGCATTCTAGTTTTTATTAGGGATTCTAATGTTTTTTTGGAAGAATTTTCGTTCTCGTTGGAAAGGACATGCCGCTCACAACCGAAACGAATGCGTCTTACAATCCGGTCCAATATCAATTTGCGCGCATTTTTTCACCGAATCGAAAATTGCTTTGTCTCCATTAACTGTGTTCCACGATTTGAAAAATGGTGCTTGTTGGTCGCGGACGCACGACACCCTCCGATTCAACTCTGACTGATGGCGGTATTTCAACGCTGCTTATCCCATCTAACCGGCATCTAGGCCACGTCTCCACGTCCTTCAAATCGTAAACCACTCTGCTATAAACTACTCTACCAACCAACCGCGGGACCATAGTGGACATTCCCAAGTCATACAAGGAATTTTTCCAAAAATCGTTTCGCGACAGGGCCGCTTACTTTTTCCCAGGATGGCAGTGAAAGAACGGATAATATAGCTGTTGCACTCGATAAAGGCATTCTATCCGACGATATTTGGCGGAAAAATTTTCCTTCTTATAAAAGGAAACACATCCTCTTCTGGTGAAACAGCTATATATAGTTGTCTTACATGAGAAAAGCATTCTACATAACGATATTTGGCGAAAAGATTCCCGCTTCTTGGAATAGAGGGTATGCTTTTTTCAGGGAAGATAACTATAGTCGTCTTACTTGAAAAAGGCATGCTACTCAACGATATTTAACGAAAAAACTCCCGTTTTTTGGGATGGGGAGTGTGCTTTTTCTCGAGGAAGATGACTATACATGAAAATTTTTGTTGGAAACGCCTGCGATTGTTTTCAAATTCTCGGTCGATGGCGCATGAGAATTTTTCATTTCGGAAAACACATGAATGCAGCGGCGGCAGAGCACGCTGCGGCATTTTGACGACGCCACACGGGAAAATTCACACGCCAAACTTTGTGTTTTGCGGAACGAAAGGTGCAATGAAATCCATTTCCACGGCGGATTTGCGGGCAACCGATGCGGAAGTTATGTTGTCGAATACCTACCACATGATGTTGCAACCGGGTGCCGATATGGTTGTGAAAAATGGTGGTTTGCACAAAATGCTTGGCTGGGAAATGCCAATGCTAACGGATTCCGGAGGATTTCAAATTTTCAGCCTAGGCCACGGCGGTGTGGCGAATGAAATTAAGGGAAGGCGCAATTTTTCGCACCATTGCAAGAGGACACTGCTAGAAATTACGGAGGAGGGGGCATCTTTTCGTTCCTACATCGACGGGACGAAACACATGCTGACGCCAGAAATATCGGTGCAAGTTCAAAGGAAACTCGGGGCGGATCTGATTTTAGCGTTCGACGAATGCACACCGTTTCATTCTTCAAGGGATTATACCGCCCGAGCCATGGAAAGGAGCCATCGCTGGGAGTTGCGTAGCTTGGATGAATTTGCAAAGTGCAATGATGGATCGCAGGCGCTCTATGGAATTGTCCAGGGCGGCATCTACGAGGATCTCAGAAAAGAAAGTGCGAATTTTGTTTCCCAAAATGATTTTTTCGGCCAGGCGATTGGGGGAAGTCTTGGAGGAACGAAGGAACAAATGCACGAAATAGTTGCAATGGTGAGCAAATTCGTTGACTGTTCGCGACCAACCCACCTTCTTGGAATTGGTGGAATCGGCGACATTTGGAATGGCGTTAAAAACGGCATCGACACCTTTGACTGCGTGCATCCGACGCGATTGGCACGCCATGGCGGTGCACTGTGTGTGCCGTTTTTAAACACCGGCGGAGAATTTATAAATATAAACAACGCTTCTTTTCGTGGAGATATTTCCCCAATCGACGATAATTGCGATTGCTATTGTTGCCGAAATTTTTCTAAATCCTATATACATCATCTCTTTAAGGCGAGGGAAATGCTTGGTGGTCAATTATTGACCGTACACAATGTCCGTTTCATGGTGCGGCTCATGGCCACAATCCGCCGTTCCATAGAAAACGAAACATTCATTGACGAATATCGTAAATGGACCGCATTAAATTTTAAAAATTGTCAAAATTAAACAAAAAAAAGATTTGTCTTGGCATTCGCTTAGTTTCGTGTGAAATAACTTTCCTTATGAGCAGTAGAAGTGAAATAGAAAATACGCATTCCGATTGTAAAACATCGATGATTTTGGGAAAACAAGGCAGCAATCCGAAAATTTCGGTACCAGCTGGCGCACAAAATCATCTCGGGAATTTCAAAGAAACGCCGCAATCTTCAAAAAATAGAGAAGTTAAAGGTTGTCACGCAAATTCCACGCCAAGTTCGAGTTCAAAGCGATCCCCTGCGCCAGAGATCAAATTTCCAGGGGACACGGGCAATATACCCTTTGAAAATTATAAAGTTTTGGATGAAGATGGAGATGACATTTCCATTGATTATAAGGATTGTTTTGACATCTATTATGTTCCGCATCAGAAATCGGCGTCGTCTCAGTCTTCGGATGATTCGTCTTGGGATCCAGATCTTGTGAAATCGATAATCGATGGCGATGACTGTGACAATACTTTGTTGTGCGATTCGATGCCCACATTGGAGCCGGATTTGCCGCAAGACGCCGGCATGGGAATTCCTCTGCGCACGATTATCCACGACCAAGTTAATCCGCCACCACATCCACTTGACACTCCCGCATCGGCGGCTGGCTTAATGTTTTCCGCACTAAATGTTTTCGGCCTTGTCGGTGATGCCAAAAGTACGACTTCGCCATCGAAAGCAATTGGATGGGGAATGAATATGGTATTATACACATTAGGTTCGCTTTCGAACGGCAGAGCCCTCGCGAAGAGCTTCGCAAAAGAAGGTAGTGTTTTATTTGCCAGTGACAAATCAGGTGTCGTCGGGGTTAACACAGAAGCAGTGGTTCCCGATTTGCGTGAGTGTATTGTGCTAATGAATGACGTGACACAAAATCTGCACAAAAACAAGGAATTTGCCCTTGAAATTGGTTCGGCAGGAAAGAGTGACGCCATAGAAAAGCTGGAAAAAGGCCTGCAATTCATCAACGCCGCCGGAAGTCTGGATGCCATAACTCGAGTTAACGTTTGTAGCAATTTGTCCAACTCTGACAAAATTCAAGTTTTTGAGCAACTGAAAAAGAGCGTAGAAAACACTCTTATGAGTATCAAAACGGAATTATTCCTGGCGAGGACGAAAAAAGCCATGTCATATATTGCATCTGGCGCTAGCTTGGTTGCCGACGTAGCTTCAAATATTACGGGTGCTGGGATACCGTTTTTAGTGAAGACGGTCATGGCGGGACTTTCGTCGGCGAGTGGTGTAGTCGTTGACATAATCAATAAATTTTGTAACGGTCAGAGCGTGGATGAATTCGACTCATCGTTTCCAGATGTTAGCAAAATTTCGCTACGCCCCCTTATTGAAAATTTTGGAAAATCAGACATAGCGTCGCTATATGATCTGGCGCGTGATGTCGTGCAAAATTCAAAGAAAACCACTGGATTTGGCGCAAATCGGCTTGGAAAAAAAGCTACACTGAACAAGCTGCGGAACGGACTAAAAAGCATCGACGTCGCCATAAATTCATGCGAAAACAATGCCGAGCGTGACGAGTTGAAGAAAATTAGGAAGATGACAGCGCTGGCGGCTGATGTCGTCAATATAAAACTTACGGCGGCAAGGGTTAAAGAAGTTTTGAAAGTTTTAGGGGCTGCGTTTGCGACGACGGCGACGGTGCTTGTGTTGGTTATGACGTTTGGGGCCGCCAGCATTGCTGTTTTGCCGGCGATCATGGCGTTATTGGGATGTGTTTCTACGGCTATAAACGATAGTAAATTGGTGATCTGGTTGGGAAAGAGCATAATCAAAAGCGGGCAAACTAACCAAAAAATTGGAAGTGTGGGTGTTAATGCCGGAAATGACGCTGGGGCAAATGCATTCGGCGGTGCATATGCTGCAGCAACGTTCGCAGGAGCATTATAGCCATCTTACTCGAAAAAAAGCACTCTGTCCAACGACATTTGACGAAAAAATCTCCGTTTTTATAGGAAAAACAATATCCCCTCTTCAGAGAAAAATATAGTCATCTTGCTTGAGAAAAGCATTCTATCTAACGATACTTAGCAGAAAAATTCCCGTTTTTTTGGAATGGAGAGTGTGCTTTTTTCGGAGAAGATGACTATAAATAAGATGCCCTTCTCAGATGTGGTACTATAGTCAAACTCCTTGATAAGCGCATTTAAATTTGCACATGAAGAGTAGATGGCATACTATAGCTGTTTCATCTGAGAAGGGCATGCTTTCTTTTATGAAAAAGAAAAATTCCTCGCCAGGTATCGTTGGATAGAATGCCCTTGTCGAGTGTGATCGCTATATACAACGGATTTGAAAAAAAGTGTGTTAAAATATGAAAGCACGCATACGGTAAAGGAAGCGAGCGAGACGTTTGGAGTGAGCGTGCGTGCCATATTCGAATGGAAGAAGAAGTTGAGGAGGACCGGGAACTTGGAAACGCCTGGGTGGAACAATCCCTCGTTGCATCATTGAAACCTGGGCAAGTGGTCGTTATGGATAACGCCGCCTTTCATAGGAATCCAAGGACGCGGAAAGCCATCGAGGCCGCTGGATG
>JAISXS010000076.1 GCA_031270385.1 Puniceicoccales bacterium
CGTTGCTGTCCAGTTATTGCCAGTAGCGGCAGCGTCAATATCCACTAAGATATTACCCACATCGACGTCGATGGTGCTTGTACTTGTAGCACATCCCAAAGCTGCCCCCACTATCCCAGCTGCGGAATTATTTGCTGTTGCCGTCGACGTTGCTTTCCAGATATTATAGTCGCCAGAAATGGTCGCTGTGATGGCGCCATTAACAGTACCACCCACAGTAATGGTGCTGTTTTCACCTTCCACGCTTCCCAGGACCGTTCCCAGTACCCCAGCTGCGGAATGATATGCATTCGCATTCGACTCTGCTGTCCAGATATTATTGCTGCCAGAAATAGTCGCTGTGATGGCGCCCACATCGATGTCGATGGTGCTTATACCATTTCCGCATCCCAAAATTGCCCCCAATACCCCAGCAGCGGAATTACTCATTGTTGCCGTCGCCGTTGCTGTCCAGTTATTGCCAGTAGCGGCAGCGTCAATACCTACTTCAATGTTACTTAGACCTAGAGTGAGCGCACTATATGCATATGCCTCAACTTTCCCCAGTACCCCAGCTGTGGAATGATACGCTGTTTTCGACTCTGCAGACAACTTACATTCGTTATAGACATCAACTTTCGTTATAACATTTTCTGTATCTGCATGGATTGTTGTCGCGGAACTGCCTAAGTCAGATAAGTTGTTGCTATATGCAACGATGGTGGGAATATAATAATACTTCGAATCTTCTATGGGACCTCCTTTGATATTCAAATTCACGCCTCCGAATAAATCTAAACCAATAGCCGGTATTGTATTAGTAGTGGACTTCGCATAGATATGAGCATGGATATAAGATGTACTTTTTGGATCTTCTACAACCTCGGTTGCGACACTTGGATCATTTTTAAAAGTCAAAGTAATGGGCCAATCCGCCCCTTCGCTAGATAAAATCTCATCAAAAGATATATTAGCGGCTGTAGCCCCTGCACCGGACTCGACGGCAATGCTGCCCGCGCTGGTAAATTCGACACTATTACTTTCTTTATTTTTTTCATCTTTCCCTATTCCCCATTCCTGCGTGATTGTTTTCTTTTCCGAAATAGAAACAGAGAGGGGCGCTCCTCCTAATCGCTGGCTACAGATCATACAACAGGCGAGAAGAACTAAAATTTTGAACTTCAAAAGGACTTTTTTATGGGTATTTGTATTCACGGCTCTGGTATGTTAAAATACGATGACGATGTTGTCAATAAAACGTTAAAATTTTTGAAAAAATTTAAAATCGTACATGGAATTCAAAAAATAACAATGACAGATTAGACTTGGTGCGAAAACCTCCAAAATCTGTACTCCAAAATTTAATCTGTGAATTTTTGATTTCCCAAAGATGTGAATTGTGCATATTGCCAGCCAGGTGATTAAAAAGCTTTTATCAATACTGGACCCTCTGCGAAAGTAGAAATGTGGGAAAATTTTCTGAGAAAACATACTAACTTTGAATGGGGAAAAAGCTGCGAAAATCGGTTCCTGGGGCGTCAGTACGGTGCTCGGATGCTCGAGTACTTCCGTGTACACTCCGCTCCTGCGCTCCGCTCTTCCTTCCAATATTCCGATTTTTGAAGCTTTCGCAGAAGGTCTATTTGTCATCCAGGCGGACAAGATAACATTTCATAAAGAAAAAATGCAGGCGGTAGCGAGTGGAAATGTCAAAATCGTTGATCCTGATATTTTTGTTTCTTCAGATTACGTCTCATATGACGTGCAGGAAAATTTGATACACGCGGAGAATAGTAAATTAAAAGTGGGAGAACGTTATTTTTTTATAAAAGGCCTCGATATAGTAAAATCACTTGACAGGGGCATTTGAACTCCGCAACGCCTTCGGCATTCGCCCTCTCCGTCCGCCTCCCATCGACATCATTTGATGTGCATTTTTCAATAGAATTAACTATATAAGTCCGGAGGTGCACACCGGTATTGATGCACGGTATTTTCCGTGTGACCCTACAAGGAAGACCGTCCCATCGTTTCAGGCAGATATACTCAATTCTATTGAGAAGGGCATATAAAAGCATGGGCTAGGGCATCTTCCAGTGAGGAGGGAAGGTGCAGCCACGGGGACTAGGACTCCACTTTCCCACTCTGGCATAACGCTCAGAGTTAATTTCCCTTATTCTGGCATGGCGTCCGGAGTTACGGGGAATCTTTGGAAAAAAGCGAACGAGAAAACAAAGTTTGATTTATTCAGAGTTTTCCTTTCATGGAAAAGCAACACAGGGATAAGTCATGGCAATTTTCGTCACCAAATCATTTTTACCAAAACTTTCTGAATATGAAAAATATATAAAAGAAATATGGCAACGCGGAGTTTTAACTAATCAAGGGCCATGCGTACAGGAATTGGAACAGAAAATGCACGAGTTTTTGGGCGTGGAAAATTTCCATTATCTGACCAATGGAACAATCGCATTACAACTGGCGCTGAACGCGCTTGGCATAACAGATGGTGAGATTATCACAACCCCGTTTTCCTATGTCGCAACAATCAGCAGCATTTTATGGGAAAGGTGCAGGCCTGTGTTCGTTGACATAGAACCGAATAATTTCACGATCGATGCGGATAAAATTGAAGCCAGAATAACTTCCGATACGAAGGCAATTATGGCCGTTCATGTGTTTGGCTACCCATGCGATGTGGAAAAAATTGCTACAATTGCCGCGGAACATAATCTGAAAGTCATTTATGATGGAGCACACGCATTCGGTGCAAAATATAAGGGGAAATCATTATTGGACCATGGCGATATTTCGACCTGTTCTTTCCACGCGACAAAATTATTTCATACAATTGAGGGTGGTGCGTGCATTGTAAAAGATAAATCAGTTTCGGACAAACTGGAATTGGCAAGGCGTTTTGGACATAATTATGACGACCATAGGCAACTTGGGATAAACGCGAAAGCAAGCGAATTTCACGCGGCAATGGGTCTGGCAAATTTCCCGTATATTTCCGAAATTATTGCAAGCAGAAAACGTGCGAGTTACACCTATGACATCACACTTGGCGATTGTGTGGGTCGTCCCACGCTGGTTGCCGAGCACGAGTATAACTATGCCTATTATCCCGTTGTATTCAAGAATGAAGAAGAATTAAAACGTGTCCTTTCTGCACTGGCAGAACATCAGATTTACCCGCGCCGTTATTTCTATCCATCATTAAATACAATCAAATACGTGAATGGTGAAAAATGTCCCATGTCCGAAGATATATCCAGTCGCATCGCCTGTTTGCCATTGTTTGTTGGATTGGAAAATAAAACCATTGAAGAAATCGCAGGCATAATTCGAGGAGGTACAGAATGAAGTTGTTTCGCAAATTGTTCCATAGAGCAAAAAGGAGAGTAAAAACGACAATTCCTGCGGGAAATTTTGTTAAATTGCCCGACGATAATGATGGACGGATTTTTTTGCGTATAAACGGCACTGGAAACTCCATAAAAATTGGGACATTAAGAACCGGCTGCAACAGATTAAATATAAACATTACCGGAAACAATAACAGCATCGAAATCGGAGATAATTTTTTTACTAGCACGGAGTTCAATGTGCTTGTTGGCCAATTATCGGACAACTATGGCCCAGCGAATGATGTAAAAATCAAAATTGGCAATTGGGTGCAAATAGAAGGTGCATGGCTTTCGACGTTCAACAGCGGTGCAGTTGTTGAAATTGGCGATGAATGTATGTTTTCCAATGAAGTTGTCTTAATGCAAACAGACTCGCACCCGATTTTCGATCAAAATGGCAAGATTATAAACTTTATAAATACGATGAAAATCGGAAATCATGTTTGGCTTGGGACGCGTGTCGCCGTCCTAAAAAACAGCCATCTTGCAGACGGAGTTGTCGTTGGCGGCGGCAGCGTAGTTGCCGGGAAATTTGACGAACCAAATTGCGTCATTGCCGGCAATCCTGCACGTGTTGTGCGCCACAACATAAAATGGACGGATTATTCACGCGAATACTGCCGAAACAATCACGATGCTGTACCAAACATTTTATCATTTTTTGATACGATTGAAGGAATCCGAAATGGTATGAGCATTGCCAGATTCAACGATGGAGAAGTCGGAGCAATGTTTTTCGGTCGTGATTTTCTTTTCCAAAAAACAACGTCAGAACTTGTAAAAAGATTAAAAGAAGTTTT
>JAISXS010000016.1 GCA_031270385.1 Puniceicoccales bacterium
CATCGCCAAACCTTCTTTGGAAAAGATTCTTAAAAAAACGTTTAGGTTTTTATAATTGTCTTACTTGAGAAAAGCATTCTAGTACAACGACACACCAGCGGAAAATTCATGCTTTTATGAAAAAAATACGCTTTCTTTGGGTAAGATAATTATAACGCTATTTAGCGGCAAGGTTCCCGTTTTTTGGAAACAGGAGGTATATTTTTTCGGGCAAGATATATAGTCGTCTTGCTTGACAAAAGCATTCCAGTGCAACGACGCACCAACGGAAAGTTCATGATTGTATGGAAAAACAATATGCTCTTTTCAGGTAAGATGACTATAAAGTTTTGACTTTTTTCCGCGGACTAATTCAACGAAGACGATAATTTCCACTGTGAAGAACCTACTCGACAAAATTTCTGGCCTTAAAGTCTTGGTGATCGGTGACATTATGCTCGACCACTACATCATCGGCGACGTTACTAGAATTTCCCCAGAGGCGCCTGTCCCAGTGGTTGCCGTAGAACGTGACAAATATGCACTCGGGGCAGCTGCAAACGTCGCATTAAACGTTGCTCGCCTCGGATGCCACACGGAATTGATTGGAACTATCGGGCAGGACCGTAGCGGAGAAATTGTGAAAAATTTGCTCGCTGAAAACGGAATCTCATTCAACATGAATTTTGTAAGCCCTACGACCAGTACGATCAAAAAGACACGCGTCGTCGTTCGCGGACAACAACTGTGCCGCATAGATCGTGAAGATAACAGGTTAAATTACGAAATGGCAAAAATTGTCCCACTGGGTGAAATCTGCAAAAGAATCGAATTCGTCGATGCCGTGATTCTGTCGGACTACGCTAAAGGAATTTTAACAAATTCCAACGTCGTGAAATTCATAGAGGCCGCCGAAAGGGGGAATGCGTTCATTGCCATCGACCCAAAGCCGATAAACAAATTGTCGTTCTCTGGGGTTGCGCTAATGACGCCAAATATGGCTGAGGCGATGCAATTAGCCGGGATCGATTTGGCGGGCGCGGATAAATTTCCAGAGAAAAAAACTTGTGAAAGCATTTTGCGGAAATACTCACCCAAAAATCTAGTAATAACACTTGGCCCCGATGGCATGCTGGCAGTTGGAGAAGACAAAAAAATTTTGCGAATACCAACCCGTGCCAGAGAAGTTTTTGACGTTTCCGGTGCTGGTGATACGTCAATTGCGTGCCTGACCCTTGCTCTTGCATCCGGAGAATCACTCGCCGACGCGGCGAAATTTGCAAACATAGCCGCAGGGATAGTCGTATCCAAACACGGAACGGCGGCAGTGTCCGTTCCAGAGCTTCTGAGCCTAGGAAACGAATACCCCACCGTTTCCGATCCCGCGTAGACTCCAAAAGCCGCAGTCAGCACACTCAACAAAGGCATTCTATAGTCATCTTCCTCGAGAAAAGCACACCCTCTATTCCAAAAAATGAAAATTTTTCCGCTAAATTTCGTCAGATAGAATGCTTTTTTCAAGTAAGATAACTATATTTAACGATATTCGACGAAAAATTCCTCAAAAAATAACATGTCTTTTTTAGGTGAAACAACCACAGATCCAAATTCACGGAAGCTTCAAACTTCCAGCACAGAAATTTCCTAAATTATCCTCCCATCCTTTGGTTATAGTCATCCTACCCGAGAAAAGCATACCCTCTATTCCAAAAAATGAAAATCTTTCCGCTAAATATCGTTGGATAAAATGCTTTTCTCAAGCAAGACAACTATATGGTCGCACTCCTTAACAAGAAATCTCGGGAAACTCTTCGCCCAAAATTTTGAAAATATCGTCGACACTCATCCCGGTTGACGCCAATTCCAGTGCTTTTGATGCCCAAAGCATCTTGTGTAGTTTCTTGTGGTCAAGTTTCAGCAATGTAAGAAGTACTTTTTTTATGAACACCAAATCATCCGCGGAAAATCTCGATTGTTCTGGCAATGCATTATTTGCCATGTGAATTGGGTTTTTATTCTCGTCTTTTTCTTCAATGGTATTGCAAAAATTTACAATACAACTTTCCACATCGTCCACCGGGTTCACTGCAACCGTCGAGCCATCAGTCGCGTTTTTTCTGTCTGATTCTGCAGAAGACGAAAGGTCTTCAGAGACTTCATTTCCTTCACGGTAAAAAGTAGAAATATTTGGTAAAAGTGTTGGACCAAATATAGTAATAGCAAACCTATGTATGTCGCACAATTTGCCGTTGTCGCAGCATTTTTTCTCCACACCATCTTCGGAATTGAAACTATGCGCTTCTCCAACGTCCACCGGCACAACAACTTCGCTCTGATGTGAATTATCAGAATGCAAAATCAGATTGCCGCTATGAAAGTCACTGTGCTCGATTCCGATTTCATGGAACGCGGCGCCAGCAAGAGCTGCTTGTGCCAACATCAAAAATCTAGATTGTTTGCTTTTCATGTCAGTGCCCGAGCTGGCGCACGATTCGTTGTGTTTTTCGAGTGTAGGACCATTTGCCCTTTTCAGCAAAAGACCTGCGGTTTCATCGGAAAATTCCAACACCCCGTAGCAAGTCGGAAGCACCTCCATCATCTGCTTTACGTAATGCGGCGCACCTCCGGCAAGGATAATTTTTCGCGTTTGTGAAATTTTTTTGTAAATTCTACTCTCATTTTCGAAAATTACACTTCTGTAGTTATACTTTTTCAAAACACAGGAAATTTCCCTATTGTCAATTTTTATAGCATCCATTTCATACAGGGATGATGTTGATCCATCGACAGCCATGCGAGAGACCTGAAACGACCGAGTGTCGGTCACTTTTGCCTGACCTATTCCGGTAAAGCCAAGTGCCGACACCACACCTCCATCGGAAATTTTCGATGTGTGCGCGCGGGCATCGAACGATACAATAATTTTGGGTTCTGTTTTTGTATTGGAAACGTTCATGAACTATCATCTTATAGAATAGCGGCTTTGTCAATAAAATTTTTGTATAAATCGAAAAACTCAATTAAACTATTGACAAATTTTCAGCCTCATACAGGTTGCGCTGGTCGTCGCGAGCGTAGCTCAATTGGCAGAGTGTCACCTTCCCAAGGTGAATGTTGAGGGTTCGAGTCCCTTCGCTCGCTCCACTTTTCCTGGAATACGAAGTTGCGCAAAGATTTTTGCACTAAATCGTTGACAAACACGGTGGTCGTCGCAGTTTACGCCGCACTTGTACCGTTGCGAGCGTAGCTCAGTTGGTAGAGCGCCACCTTGCCAAGGTGGATGTCGAGGGTTCGAATCCCTTCGCTCGCTCCATTCGGTTTGTCAAAAACGAAAAGTCGCTGTAAAGTGTTCAATTTTTAGCATATCCCGTTGATTCTGCTATTGATCAACTGCTGATTGTTTATAGCGTGGCTGCGAAATGAGATGTCCAAGGTGTGGGTATTCGGAGTCGAAGGTTACCGATACGCGCTCTGTCAACGGAATGAGTTCTATACGGCGCAAACGCTTGTGTCTCGGGTGTGGATATAGATTTTTCACGAATGAAGTCGTCTGCGAAGAATTTCCAATTGTCATAAAACGCGACGGCCGAGAGGAGGAATTTGACAAGGAAAAAGTGAAAAATGGTCTGCTGAAAGCTTTCAAAAAATCCACTGGCGTCGAAAAAAAGGTCGACTACATATACAATGGCGTGATCGGAAGCATAGTTTCGGGCCATCCGGAAAAGATCAAAGCCGAGGAGATAGGTACAATAATAATGGATCTCCTCAGAGCAAGCGATCCGGTTGCATATATGCGTTTCGTCAGCGTGTACAAGAACTTCGAATCCGCCGGTGATTTTGCCTTCGAATTTGAGAAAATGTCGTCCTGGAAACCAAAAAATTGAAACTTGAAGAGTCCATTATCACTAGGGCGTGTTAACGCTATCTAAGGAATTCTAGAACGAGGGCAAGAGAAACGAAACCGAGGAAGATGACATCGAGTTTATCGAAGCGGGAAAATATGCGTCTGTAGGCCTTGATGCG
>JAISXS010000018.1 GCA_031270385.1 Puniceicoccales bacterium
GTTCGAAGATGACAGGAATTGTTCAGCGAGAGTGTGTGACCGGTCAACAGTCCGATTTCAAGTCGAGCGATTTCAAGTTGAGTGATGGCCGGCTAAGCTTGAGGACTGATCTTCCGCTCATGACGATCGATTTCGATTCTCGCAAGCGCGTTTTCGTTTACGCTGCGCCCCGTGCTATCGATTCAATATGTAGGGAATACAAGCTCGCGGCGCTCAATAGGCTGAAAGAGTGTCTCGATGAGAAAACCTGGTCGGCAGTAAAAAGTGAATTTTCGCTAGACTCTTCTTCGCACGGCGCATTGCCGGTTGATATCACTGCACTGATTGTGATTGTTAAGCTTGAAATTAACGGGGATACCGCAACCGTGGTCATTCTTCCCCCCGTCACTAAATTCCCTATGACTGTAATAAAAATAGACAATAAAAACCGTAAAGATCCCATGGATCTCGTAATATGGAACAGTGTTTATAGGGAGTTTAGTGGCACTTTCCCGAGCGGAAATGTGATCTTTGTTGATTTATTGCCTGAGATATTAAGTGGCGTCAAGGCTAGCGTTGATGCGCTCAACGGACTGCACCCCGGTATAGATTTTTGCAAAATCACTGGAGAACGGTTTGAGGAGATACTTGAACTTGATAGATTTAAATGTGTGTCTTTTGTGATCCATATCGCGAATGGAATCGCTTGTACAAAGAAAGAGAAGACAGAAAGTGAAGATGAAAATGCTGGCTTGGTGAAGTGCGATGAGGATGATTGCGGTTCAGTCGATGATGGAAAATCTAATATGTGGCATATCGGCATGTCCGATGTTTTGGCGAAAGTACGTGGCGTGGAGGATCCGTACACAAAACCGGTACCTGGTAAGGGTATACGTTATATTTTTGATCGGGAAGAAGAGGAGGAGGAGATGGAAAAGTCGATAACCCCACCTAGATCACCCCGTAAAGACGCACCACTCGCGTGGTCGTGACCTAAAACAAAAAAAGTGAGACCAAGCAGGACGACTGTGATTCAAATTTTGATCTGGATTGTTTTGCTCGAAAAAAACATTCTATCTGACGATATTTAGCGGTAAGACTTCCGTTTCTACGGAACAGGGGGTGTGCTTTTCTCGGGGAAGACGACTATATCAGCCGCAGCATATGAAGCCTGAATTCCAGAAAAATTAGGAATTATAGTCATCTTATTCGAGAAGGGCATTCAGTTCGACGATGTTTGGTGGAGAAATTTCCGCTTCTGTGAAGAGATAATATGCTTTCCTCGGACAAGATGGCTATGGTAGTGTAGCAAGCGGTTTTGCTGGGTGTCCAGACGCGTTTGCCGCGTTCTTTGGTGAGCTGCGGGTTGCAATAGCCAGGTACGCGGCGTTGTTTCCGTGGTGCGTTTATTCTGTGGCCTGTGTGTGGTGGGCTCTGCGTGTAAGTAATAAAATCAGTATGCATTGGATGACGATGGCAGTTGCCGGTGAAAGTTTGGTGGTTTCACTGGGAAGTGGTAAATCCGACGAAAAAAGTCGAAGGCTCTTTATCGCAAATACCACGCCGGCATGAAACGCGATCGGAATCAAGAGGCTTCCATGGCGCAGAAAAAGAATCGATAAGATTGCGCCGAATAAAAGCAGGTTGAAAAATGATGTCGTGTGAAAATTATGTGAAATGCTTAGTAGCAACGGTATTATGCATTTTAGCCCCGAAAAGATTGTAACATCGGAGTGGTCAATTTTCACGACACTAGCCGCTCCACCGTGGCAGTACGCAAAGAATAAAGACGACAATACTACGGACACGACGACGCCAAAGCTCACACGAAACAGTTTCAAAATTATTCCCCTGAAGATTATCTCTTCGAAGAATGAAAGCCCAGTAGCCCGAATAGCCTGTACCACGAGTTTAGCAACGACATACACACTTTCCGATAATGTTATTCCCGGTGTATGGAAGGTGGCATGCGACACTTTTAGTTGAGAAATAATCCACAGCGGTACTAAAACGATACAAACGGTGCCAATTCCGTAGGAAAAGAATAGGAAAAAATTACTCAGACCACCGGTGAATAGGTTTTTGTCCATTAATTTTGTTCTACTGAGCTTCAAAAATGGCCACAGCAGCAGGAGGCATGAAACCATTATCGCTCTGTCGAAAAACTTTCCAAATCCCTTGCCAATGAAACGCGAGAACATGCCGCTGTTGTCAATTTCCGCTAGATATTTGGTGGCGAAAAACATCGGTGGAGCCAGCAGTGCACCGGCTAGCAGCGCGGAAAGATAGAATAGTAAAACGAGTCCAGCTCCGTTACTCCAAAATTGCCAATTAATAACCTTTTTAGCTATGAATTTTGGATCGGATTCAGTGTTCACCGGGCAATAGATGGCAAAAAAAATATGTTTTTCAATGGCATTTTTATAATTAACAGTGGCAAATTTATTGACATAATTGATAAAAACTATTCCGTACGTTCTTGTTATGAAAAGGATATTGCTATTCGTCATGTGTTTGCTCCTGGGTAACCAGCTGTGCATGGCCGAGCAGGAGGAAATCGTACTCCTAACGAGCGCGGATAATCCGCCGTACGAGTTCGTACGCTCTGGCGAAGTAGTGGGATTCGATATAGATTTGGCGAAAATTATTGCCGAAAAATTGGGGAAAAAACTGGTCATCAGGAATATGTCGTTCGCCTCGATTGTTCCAGCTTTGATGTCTAAGCGCGGTGACTTTGCGATGGCGGCAATAACACCAACGAACGCGAAAAGGGAAAATGTTGATTTTTCCACGAATTACCAAGACAACATAAGTGCAATCGTTTTGCCAAACGCTGAGGAATTTAAGTTCGTCGGCACGCATGAGTCATCTTTTCCAATCGCGCTGCTTGAAGGTATGATGGTTGGCGTGCAACTCGGCACACACCACGAGAGTGATATATCTTCCGCCAACATTCCCAATGTCACGATAAGGAGATACGATAACATTGGAGCGATGATCGCCGAAATTTCAAATTCGGCAAATGGCAATGGTAGGTTACACGCTCTTGTCATCGGGGAGAGTGAGGCAAAGGCATTGGTCAAAAAAAATCCAAAGCTGCGCTATTTTCGCCTAAAATTTTCCGATGTTTTTGCAATAGCTTTACCAAAAGGTTCACCATTGAAAGCGGAAATCAACAAAATCCTCGAGTTGCTCAAAGAAAATGGAAGACTTGACGAACTTGAAATTAAGTGGGACATAAATAGATGAGTGTTTTTTCCGGTTTCTCACAGATAAGCAGCGAGATTCCATACATAGTGTGCGGAATGTTAGTAACGTTGAAGTACGCTGCAGCGTCTATGGTTTTCGGATTTTGCGGAGGGGTGTTGCTTACGGCCATTAGGTCATCGAAGAGTAAATTTTTCCGTACGTTTGGGACGTGTTACCTCTCCGTATTCCGTGGAACGCCGTTAATTTTGCAATTGACGATAATTTGTTACGCAATCCCAGGAATTGTATCCTTCACGATTTCGCCATTTGCCGCTGGGGTAATGGCGTTTTCCTTAAATTCATCGGCTTACGTTTCTGAGATACTGCGTGCCGGCATCGCGAGTGTTGACGCCGGACAAATCGAAATTGCGAGGGTGCTTGGATGTTCGAAACTCCAAATAATGAGAGACATAGTACTTCCCCAAGGGATTAGGAATGTGCTACCATCTCTTGTAAACGAGATGATTGATCTAATAAAAGAGTCGGCAATAGTGTCAATAATCGCCGAACCTGACCTTTTACAGCGAGCAAATGCCGTTTCCGCCGCACACTTTTCATATTTGGAACCGTTGCTAGTTGCCGGTGCGTGCTATTACGTCATGGTAATGGCTCTCAGTTACATAGCCAGGCACATAGAGAGAAAATTGTCATGCTCGAGGTAGAAAATTTGTACTGCAAATTCGGAAATTGCGACGTCCTATGTGGAATATCGCTATCCGTGTCCGACGGAGAGATAGCGACAATAATTGGTGGATC
>JAISXS010000021.1 GCA_031270385.1 Puniceicoccales bacterium
AAAATTTTGGGCTAAACTCAAACGAAAACTCAGGGATATCTTGCCTCTTTTCTCTTCCCTTGGCGATGCACTTTACCATGCTTTTTTGTGCCTTTCTTAACCGGAGCTGCTATAGTTGTCTTACTTGAGAAAAGCATTCTGATTTGACGATACTTGGTGGCAAGATTCCCGTTTTTTGGAGAAGGGGGGTATGTTTTTCTCAGGGAAGATGACTATAAACACCGGAATTTCCTCGTCAAATATAGTCGTCTTGCTTGACAAAAGCATTCCAGTGCAACGACGCACCAACGAAAAGTTCATGCTTGTATGGAAAAACAATATGTTTTTTTCAGGTAAGATGACTATAGTTGTTTTCAGTTGATGGTGTTGCGTTGCTTCCTGGCAAGTTTCGTTACCTGTTCTCAGCCAGCAGACATATTACGCTGAGAGGTGGGATGTACAATTCCAGTGAATATCGATGGCCGTGGAATGTAATTTGTTCGGCAGACTTTCCGCCAAAGTTTCCACGGTTCATTCCCCCGTATTTCGAACAGTCTCCATTGAAAATTTCCCGCCAAAAGCAATTTTGCGGAACTCCAATTCTGTAGTTTATCCGTCCGACAGAAGTAAAATTGCAGACAACAGCCATCATATCGCCTTGACTTCCCTTGCGCAGAAATGCTATCACGGAATTGTCGCTGTCATCGCAGGATATCCATTCGAAACCACGCGAGTCTACGTCGTATTCCCCGAAGAATGGATATTCTTGGTAAATTCCATTCAAGTCCGCAACTAACTGCTGTATGTTTTGGTGGTCGGCATATTGCAGAAGATCCCAGTCCAAGCTTTTGTCGCATTGCCATTCATTGCTCTGGCCAAATTCACACCCCATAAACAAAGTTTTTTTCCCCGGCCACAGCCACATGTATGAATACAGCGCCATCAGGTGGCGTGCTTTTTCCGATATGGTGGCTCCAGGCATCTTGCACAGCATGGAACGTTTTCCATAGACAACCTCATCGTGGGAAATCGCACTGATGAAATTTTCCGAATACTGGTATAACATGGCGAACGTCAGCTGGTTATGGTGGTGTTTGCGAAAGATTGGATCCCTTGAAAAATATTGCAGTGTGTCGTGCATCCATCCCATGTTCCACTTGAAGTCGAACCCAATGCCGTGGCACACTGTACTCCTTGTGATGCCACTGAAGGACGTCGATTCCTCGGCAATTGTCACAGCCCCTGGAAACATTTCGTGAATAACATCGTTCATTTCCCTGATAAATTCCATGGCCTCGATGTTTTCCTTCCCGCCATAGCGATTCGGTAACCAGTCTCCATCCAAACGCGAGTAATTCAAGTATAGCATGGATGCCACGGCATCGACGCGGAGGCCGTCGACATGGAATTTTTCGAACCAATTTATCGCACTCCCGATCAGAAAATTTCTGACTTCATGGCGACCATAGTTGAATATCAGAGTTCCCCATTCTCCGTGGTTTCCCTGGCGGCTATCCTCGTGTTCGTACAGTTTGGTTCCGTCGAATTCGGCGAGGGCAAAGGCATCCCTCGGGAAATGAGCTGGTACAAAATCAACGATAACACCGATGCCATTTCCATGCAATACGTCCACCAAACCCATGAAGTCCGTTGGCGTGCCGTAGCGATGCGTCGGTGCAAAAAATCCAGTAACTTGGTATCCCCATGAGCGAAGGAATGGATGTTCCGCAGGAGGTAAAAATTCCACGTGAGTGAATCCCATTTTTTTTACGTACGCCGCCAACTCCACTGCAACTTCACTATATGTCAGCGATCGATTATTTTCCTCTGGAATGCGCATCCAGGAATCCAAATGCACTTCGTATATTGCAATTGGACTGCGATACCAATTCGTCGTTGCACGCTTTTTAAGCCAACCTTCGTCGTGCCACCTGTAACTAGATGAGTCAAAAACCACCGCCGCGTTATTTGGCGGACATTCGAAGTAGCTGCCGTAGGGATCGCTTTTCAGCATAAATTCTCCGCGTACCCCAGTGAGCTCGTACTTGTATTTTTCAAGATTCCCAATTCCTGGAACGAATAATTCCCAAATTCCCGATGCTCCTAGCAAACGCATCGGATGATATCTGCCATCCCACCCATTAAAATCTCCAACGACTGATACCCTTTTCGCGTGCGGTGCCCATACGGCAAACGCTGTTCCGCATACCTCGCCAATTATGCGAACATTTGCTCCCATGCGGCTGGCGATTTGCCGATGCTTCCCCTGGCCGAGTAAATAGCAGTCAAATACACTGAGTGTTGGTAGAAACGAATACGGATCGTATCTAAAAATTTCGTTGCCTTGGTGTGTTTCTATTAAAAATTTGTATGGGAAAATTTCCCCAATCCCGGTTATGAAAACTTCAAAAAATCCGCTGTCATGAAGCATTTTCATGGAAAATTTCTCCCCTGTGGCGGCGGAAACAACGGCGCATTTCCCTGCATTTTGCAGGTAGGCACGGACTACGACGCCGGAAATCTCACCGTTTTCTACGACCTTGTGCATCCCGAGCCTGTCGTGTGGACAAGCATGACTGGCGTGCAAAAATTTTCCCAATTCCTCCTCTGATATTATCATTTGATTACAATGTTAGGAATTCTCCGTTTACCGGTTCATCGTTATCCTCAAAAGACAGGTTGTCGTAGTATGCGCTCGACGGCACAACCTTGACAGGAATTTTCAGCTCATCAAAACCATTAGCGGTCAGATACAGCATTGCGGAACCCGACGTCGCTCCTTGGACCATCACCACCGCTGAATTTGCACCGGCTGGAATCAAAATATCGTCCATAACAATGCTTTCCGGGACATTCGTCGTCACATCTATGAGAATTCCTCCCTCCGGAGCATCGAAATCTATGGATACGGAAAGCGCCTGTTTTTCTCCGCTCGACAATTCTATTTTTGGCAAACTTGCGTACAACATCATTGGATCAACGGTAAACACACCGAGGCCGATGTCTCCGTTGTCGCTAACTAGTCTGGCGTGGTATTTTCCGCGTGTTTCCATCATTGGTACCGTAAAAGACAGTGAATTCGGCGATATAAACGTCGTTTGGCATTTGATATTCCCGATTTCAATATAGTCACCGTCTTCGAATCCACGCCCAATAAGAGTACACAGCGATCCTGGGATTCCACGACCACTCTCAAATCCAATGACGTACCTGTTCGCAATCGTGAGGTCGTAGAGACACGACCTATCTAACTTGCTTCTTTCATTCCTTCTTGACTTTTCCACATAGTCCACTTCGTAATAGTAGCTTGCCCTGTGTTTCTTGGGTGGTCTTTTATAGTCGTACGTGTACTCCCATGTTCCGCTCTTGTTCATGTTGTGTACTTCGCCGTCTATGACTATGCGTGCGGAATTTTCATCAATAGCGATATCTCTGCCGTTGGGGACAACCGTCATCGCCATTGTGTAAATTTCCGAAGAATTCTGCGGAATTTTTTCAGGGGTGTCATTCCTAATGATCGAATTACACCCAAACACGGAGCAGCAACACGCCAGCGAAAACACAATTGCCAATATCCTTTCAACCTTCATAGCCACAAAATAAACTCCCGGGATGCTAGAAATCAGAAAAGCACAAGCAAGAAAAAGATTTAACTGCTTTTTCGCTGAAACGCCATCGTTTTCTTCTTTACAATCGTGGAAAACGTGACCCATCACGCCAATGGTTTGCTGGCAACCCACACAACTTTGTGGAGTAGGGTTTCATCTACGACAAGGTTTTTCAATTTTTTTACTGTCTTTTTTAATCGATTGGAAAATTTTGCATAATTTCGCCAATTCATTGCAAAATTTTCCACTGGACATTTTTTGTGAAAAAATTTCATTTGGCAAAATGAATGACATCGGGAAAACGTTCATACCGTCGACTGTGGAAGGCAAATGGATTGCTAGATGGGAGGATTGCGGAAATTTTGACAGATTTGCGGATGGATCCAAGGATTCTTTTTCTATTTTGATGCCGCCACCCAATGTTACCGGTGTTCTCCACATGGGCCACTTGCTCAACCAAACTCTGCAGGACGTTTTCATACGGCATGCACGCCATCGCAATAAGTGGGCAACGTGGGTTCCGGGAACAGATCACGCTGGAATTTCCATGCAAGTGAGGGTGGAAAAAGAACTGGCGAAAAATGGAATAGATAGCAAAAAGATTGGTCGGGAAAGATTTTTGGAACATGCCCGCGAATGGCGTGACAAGCACGGAGGAATCATCCTGTCGCAGCTGAGAAGCCTAGGCGTTTCGTGTGACTTTAAAAATACGGTACACACACTCGATGAAGATTACAGCAGAGGGGTGCTAACTGCATTCGTTAAATTGTACAAACGCGGATACGTTTACCGTGGAAAGAGAATGATAAATTGGTGTCCGGCCACGATGACTGCTCTCAGTGACGAGGAAGTCACGATGAAACCACAGAAAAGTAAGCTGTATTACGTATGCTATGAAATCGTCGAACAACCTGGAAAATTTATAGAAATTTCCACGACGCGCCCGGAGACAATAATGGGTGATGTTGCCGTTGCAGTAAACCCAGAAGATGGACGCTACAAAAGCATCGTTGGATTACATTGCCGTCGTCCGCTAAATCCGGTGGAAATTCCAATAGTTGCCGATTTCGCTGTCGACAAAGATTTTGGTACGGGGGTGCTGAAAATTACCCCAGCCCACGACGTAGTGGACTTCGAAATCGGACAACGTCACGGATTGCCGATTATCGACGTACTGAATCCTGATGGTACGATTAGCGCCGCCGGCGGTCCAGAATTTGCCGGCCTAGACAGATTTGTCGCCAGAGAAAAGGCTGGAGAAGAATTGCATAGGATAGGGGCACTGTCGAAAATTGAAGACTATGAAAACAATGTTGGGTTTTCCGAGCGAGGAAATGTTCCAATTGAACCGAGACTTTCCGAGCAATGGTTCTTAAAATATCCAAGAATTGAAGAGGCGAAACGTGCCGTTGCCGATGGATTTATAAAGTTCTATCCGAGGCGATGGGAAAAAACGTATCTCCATTGGCTGGATAACACAAAAGATTGGTGCGTCAGCCGTCAGTTGTGGTGGGGTCACCGCATACCGGTGTGGTATAAGAAAAATTCCGACCGCAATGATCCGGAGAATTGGCATGTTTCCGTCGATGGCCCACCAGATGCAGAAAATTGGGAACAGGATGACGATGTTCTTGACACTTGGGCATCATCGTGGATATGGCCATTTGGCGTTTTCCACTGGCCAGAGAAGGATAAAATGGAGGTGGCGTTTTTCGAATACTTTTATCCGACAGACGTCCTCGTCACCGGACCCGACATAATATTTTTCTGGGTGGCGCGAATGATAATGGCGAGCTTGGATTTAATTGGTCAGGATAAGAAATTACTTACCGACGAAGATATCGCGGAACGCATCCCATTCAAAAATGTGTATTTTACGGGTATCATCCGCGACAAAATTGGCAGAAAAATGTCGAAGAGCCTGGGAAATTCTCCGGAACCGCTAGATTTAATCGCAAAATATGGTGCCGATGGAGTGAGATTCGGAATTTTGATGAGTGCGGCAAGCGGTCAGGACCTCCTGTTCAACGAAGAAAACATGGCACTTGGAAGAAATTTTTGTAACAAACTGTGGAATGCATTTCGCTTCGGTCGCATTGGGCGCGATTACAAATCCTATGCAGAAACTACACTCGATGGCATTTTAGCGAAGATTATCCCGGACGATTTAGACGTTGACGATCACGCGATTTTGTTGAAATTTGTAAATTTTTGCGCAGCATTCGAAAAATTGTTCAATGATTTTGAGATCAACGGGGCTGTTAATTTGCTACACTCATTCTTTTGGGATGATTACTGTAGCTGGTACGTAGAAGCGTCGAAGAGTCGCTTGAAAGAGGGCAATTGTAGCGTTTTGGCGATTCACGAAATTCTCATACGCCAGTTATTGATCATATTAAATCCATTCATTCCATTTATAACCGAGGAATTGTGGAATGCCGGGGGAAACGATCCAAGGAGCATGCAAAATGTTTACTGTGAGACCGCCAACGATCTGCATAGGAAGTTTGAGTTTTTACATATCGACAGAAGGGTGCTCGATACAGTATCTTCGCTAAGGGAGTTTTTGAATGCTGTGAGAAGATTGCTTTCGCAAGCAAAAGAAAAAGTTGGCAATGTCACGCTATATATTTTGCCAAAAGACACCGTCACCAAGGGGTTTTTGGAAAGCTACTCTGGAAAAATTAAAAACATTACCGCAGTACGAAATATTCAATTCATCTGTGAAGTCCCAAAGTTTCCATCGGTGCAGACCCCATTCGGCATGGTATTTTTACATGCCGAGGAATTGGATACTTCCGGGGAAAAGGAAAAGATTGTCACCGAGATTGCAAAAATTTCCGATCTCATAATTCTAAACGAGGCAAAACTTTCCGACAAAAATTTTGTTGAAGGGGCTCCGCAACGAGTTGTTATTGGCGCACAAAAAATGCTCGCGGAAAACATCGCCAGGCGCATGGAACTGCAGAAAATTCTAGCATCACTGTAGGCACAATGTCACACCCTACAAAGGCATCCTATCCAACGATACTTGGCGGTAAAGTTTTCCTTTTTATAAAGGAAAACACGCTATTTTCAGGTGAAAATAGCTATAATTGTCTTGCTCGAGAAGAGCATATTTTTTTCCCATGAACACCGGAATTTTTCCGTCAAATATCGTTGGATAAATGCTTTTCTCAAGTAAGACAACTATAACTCAAAAATGGCAAACACTAAATTGGGATTCTTTTTTAGATTTTTTGGTTGACTATTAAATTTATCGGAAAAGGGTAGCGCCGAGCTTGTCTTCGTATTTGAAGGGAAGCGATTTATATCGTAAAAAATTAGTTTATAAGGAATTAGTATGAGTTATCCAGTGAATTGTGATCTCGTAATTGACAACGAAGTACGTAGACAAAGCCCCAGCATTTTTGACGTATCAAATGACAACCGTTCGAATGCAGCGGATCGTGGTGGACGTGACCGCGGGCATAATGTCAGAAACAGAGGGTCGCAGAGCGCGTTCGACCGCCGTGCGCATCGAACGGAACAAGCACCTGCGCACCCGATGGTAAGCATAAACGAAGATGGCAGCGTCACTGTCGGTAGTACGAGGTTGAGAGTAGTTCGCAGTAATATAATTGAGGCTCCATTCGAAGCGATAGTTATTTCATCCGACAAGTCTCTTTCGTGCAGAAGTGTCATAGAAAAACAAATTGCAGAAGTAGATCCGGAATTTAAAGACAGTTGCAGTGCTGTTCCAAGTGTCGATGGTACACGATGCGGGGTGGGAGACTCGAAAGCCGTTTCTGTCAACTATTCCGCCAATTCTGCCTTGAAGAAGGCGATTCTTGTGAATGTGCCGAGCTGCAGGGGTCGAAACGTAGACCCTGACTATGTTAAGGAAAATTTGAAAAAGGGTTCCCGGTCGGCTGTAACCCTCGCGCACCAGCTTAGTGTGGAATCGGTAGCGATTTCCACTCTAGGTTGTGGTAATAACGGGATTTCGTTTAACGGATGGGCAAAAATAGTGCCCAATGCATTGGTCGAGTATTTTGTTGAAAATCCGAATACAGCTGTTAGGGACACAGCCATCTGCGTGCTCAAACCGGGACAAAAGACACCGATCGAAAAAGCATTGCAGGCTGGAGCGAGAAGGCATATTATTTCACAGCCGTCAGGCCAGGGTCGAGGTTCGAGTTCGTCTTCAAGACGGAGATCATAGAGAAAAGGTTCCGGGAATGAAGTTGTATAATTATAGTTATCTTGCTCGAAAAAGGCATTTTATCCAATGATATCTGACTGGGAAGTTCTGGTCTTTATGAAAAAACAGTATGCTCTTTTCGGGTAAGATGATTATATCTTGCTCGAAAAAAGCATTTTATCTAACGATGTTCGGCGTGGAAGTTTATTAGTTGTCACACTCGACAAGAGCATTCTATCAAACGATACTTGTCGAGAATGTTCTTCTACTTTATAAAAGAAAGCACGCCCTTCTCGGGCGGAAGGGCTATATGAGAGAAAGCACGTTCTTCCCAGATGAAACAGCTATATTTGATGGGGGATTCCCGTTTTTGTGGGGAGTAGCATGTTCTTTTCAGGTAAGGCAGCTATACACAATTCAAAGCCGAATCAAAGGGTGGAAAAAGGGGAAAAATATTTAGGACTTTGGGCTCTACTGCTGAGTCTCCTTACCTTGGCAAAGGCACTCCTCCATAGTTATACCAAATTTTTGTATATAGTTTTTATCGCCGCCAAGGGTGCGTATTGCAAAACCGTGTTTTTTTTCAAATTGTTCATCAGTCATTGTCTCGCTATGCACTTTATTAAAGTCCTGTAACCTTTCTTTATTTGTGTGCGCAGCAAAAAGTTCGTTTCTTTTTTCTCTGGCCCTGTCAAAATACGGGTCCGAGGAGCCTGGTTTATCTTCGAGTAGTTTTTTTATTTCTCGTTTTGCGTTGCCGATTTCCGTATTGAGCCACTCGACTTTTTTTTCCACTAAGGATAGGCTCAGACCCATAGATGGGCTCAGACCCATAGTTTGAACCTCCTTCATCTCGGCCTTTAATTCTTCTATCTCTTTTTGCAAATTTTCTATTTGTTTTTGTTTGCGTTCCGACAATTGCGGCGCTGGACGCTTTTCGCTTTTGATGCTGTTTTGATTCTGAATAGTGGTCTGCTGATTCGGCAGCGGCGCCAGATTTTGACTTGGCATTGTAGAACCACCCGGCGGCGTCAAATTTTTCGAAAATTCACTCGGCAGCGGCGGAAGCTTAATTGCGTTATTATTAGGCTTTGCATCTTTGTTCTGGATGCCATTAGCTTTCGGCGTCGAATTTTTCAAATCTTCTGTCCTCTTTTGTTCGGATTCAGACGATTGCGGCGTTGAACGTTCTTTGGTCGTGGGACTGTTGCCCACATTTTGCTCATTTGTACTTCCGGTGTTGGGTTCTTTGACCACAGGACCAGGACGCGCACCCTCTTTTATGTTGCTGTTTTGATTCTGAATAGTGGAATTTGACGCGCCCTTCAAAGAGCCCTGTCCTCCGGCTGGAGGACGTGAGGGTTCGGACGTATTTTCAGCATTGCGCGAAGATAAAAGTTTGGCAAAAAAATCATAAATTCCTTTGAAAAAGCTAGCCAGCCCTCCGGGTTTCACTTTATGGCCATTTATATTGCCGGGACTCCCGCCAGTACTATTCGGGCTCGTTTTGCTTGCAATGTTATCTACAGCATTC
>JAISXS010000038.1 GCA_031270385.1 Puniceicoccales bacterium
CCCGCTTCGATAAACTCGATGTCATCTTCCTCGGTTTCGTTTCTCTTGCCCTCGTTCTAGAATTCCTTAGATAGCGTTAACACGCCCTAGTTTGCGAAGGCTGTTGATTTTTCAAGTTGGGAATCGGCTGTTTTAACGAGATATTTGCCAAAATCGACCAAGGCTATGAATTGTTTCTCCGCGTGAATAAACGTGCTGCGGGCATAAGTTCCAAAGCAAAGTATATACCTGAGAACTGCTGCAAGATTCAATTTCTTACCGACGCTCCACTGCAATTGTTGTTTTTCACAAAACACTAACCACACGCCCCCTTTCACCGCTATTGCGAATGCCATCCACATGGTGTAAGCAACACACATCATCGGTGAACGACCAATGCCTCCGTTGCAATGGAACACAATTTTTCTTGATCCAGCAATACTGTTAATGTCTCTCATGAGGAAAAACATTTGTTCCGTGGAAAAGGCCTCATTGCCTTCGAGGTCACGGACGCGAATATATTTCACTCCATGCCATTTTCTCTCAACACAGATTTCAACATCCATATGATAACGCATTGGAACGCCATTCGTTTCTATACCTGATGAAAGCGGTGTTTTGTTTCCGAATATGCGCAAACAATTCGGATTTTTATCTGCTATATCACCAATATATAGTCGCTCGTTTTTATAATTTTGAAAATCTACGATTGTTCCGATGCCCTCCTCGACAATAGCCTCAAAAAATGGTCTCACTACATCGTATTCCATACCCAGTTCCGCTGGGGAAATAGATACGCTGTACGAGGCTGTGATGCGCGAAAAATCACTCTGGTTGGGACCGTGCCGTCCACCCTGTATCTCCGGGAAGTTACATGCTCGACCACATCCTTTACTGCCTTTAATGCCGTGTATATCGTACAGACTGAGTTTTTTCTGTGTATGCAGATTGGAGTGCAAGATGCCGGTTATGTGCGTTGCGTTCGGATAAGCAGTTTGGGACATTTTTTGCACCTCGATAAGCGAAGTCCTACCACCCCACGCCCACACACAGCGCCATTGTAGCCGCCGTCCACATGGTGTAAGCGACACACATCGTCTGTGCACGACCGAGTCCTCCGTCGCAATGGAATCACGGCCTGCCAACCCATTTTTATCGGAAATGACGGAAAGTAAAATTTCCCAAGCAATTTTTTTCATCTCTTCAGTTTGTAAATCTTCGTTTAGCACCAGGCAATACGTAGCGACAATTTCAATGTGAAGCGACGTATCCGATGTCGCGACGGCGTACAACCTTTCCAATATCAACGCCGTTCGCTATTGTACCGGATGGGCAAAAGAAAACAAATAATTTTGCATATGAGATTAATAGCACGCGCTAACAATGGTGTTGATTCCGGCGGCTGGGGCGAACGAGCACGTAACGAAGAAGGAGGCGTGGGCCTCGGCTGCGTTCCCTGCAAAGCAAGAGAAGAAAGCTCATGTCCCCGATACGCGTCTGTCGGCACCAACGACCGTGACGAACGAGTATGTGACGAAGAAGGAGGCGTGGGCCTCGGCTGCGTTCCCTGCGGCTGTCCCTGCAAATCAAGTTCATATGCACGAGAAGAAAGCACACGTCGCCGATAAACGCCTGTCAATGCCGGCGGTTCGGACGGAGCATTATGTAAAAATACTGGCGGAAATACTTTTAGAGTGGGAAGTGACATTTCTACGTTAGAAGACGCACGTTGCTGGTAAGCGTCTGTCAATGCCGGCGGTTCGGACGGAGTATTAAACACTGGCTTAGATACTAGAATGTGGAGTAGCACTTGTGCGTCGTTGTTATTCTTAGTTACTTGAATATTTGTCATAAAGTTTCAATATTTCGGCATAGCAGTTATAAACAAAAATGCCAATAGCAATCAAAAAATTTGTGTTTTGCAATTTTAAGCGCGGTTATTTGTTGTTGCGCGAAATCTTCTATTTTAAATTTTTGACGTTTTTGCCAAAAAAGTAGCTTTACAAGATATGAAACATAACCGAGGCAACGTGGCACTATGGATCGTGTATAGCCGTCACACTCAGCAAAGGCATCTTATTCAACGATATTTGGTGGGGAAGTTCTCTTTTTTATAAAGAAAAGCACGCCCTTCTCAGGCGAAATAGCTATACACAATTTCGACAAACAAACCTATAAAGATGCCGTAGTAATCTTTCTCGAAAAAAAGCACACTCTCCATTCCAAAAAACGGGAATTTCTCCGTTATAGTTATCTTCCTCGAGAAAAGCACATTCTCTATTCCAAAAAAACGGGAATCTTTCTGCTATAGTCGTCTTACTTGAAAAAGGCATGCTACTCAACGATATTTAACGGAAAAACGGAAATTTTGCCGCTAAATATCGCTATAATTGTTTCGCTCGAGAAGGGCGCGCTTTCCTTTATAAAAAGGAAAATTTCTCCGTTAAATATCGTTGAATAGCATGCCTTTTTCAAGTAAGATGACTACCGGAATCCGATCCACGGACTCCGGCACTTCGATCCATTCCTACAATCGCCTAATTCGCGGCTGGCTGCGGATCTGGCAAAATTTGTTCTTGGTTGCTAACGAGGTATTCGGCAAAGTCGACTAAGGCTTCGAATTGTTTGCTCGTTTGAATAAACGTGCTGCGGGCATAAGTTCCATGGCAAAGCGTATACTTGAGAACAGTTGCAAGATTCAACTTTCCACCAACGTTCCGCTGCAATTGTTGTTCTTCACCAAACACTAACCCCACGTCACCTTCCAGCGCCATCGTAGCTGCCACCCATATGGTATAAGCAACACACATCATCGGTGCACGACCTAGGCCCCCATGATCGAGAAAAAAGCGTACGTCGTCGACTCGTGCCTGCCTGTTCCAGCGATTCGGGCGGAGAAAAGAACACCGGCTAAACCTCTCTTAGTGGTAGCGGAGCACGTAACGAAGGTGTTGGTTGCGGCTGCGTGCTCGTAAATACCGGCGGCTGTGCCTGGTGAGGAAGTGGTTGTGGAGAAAACGCACGTCGCTGACTCGTGTCTGCCGGTGCCGGCGGTTCGGACGGAGTACTGGGTGACGGTAAAAATATTCTTAGAGCGGTAAGCGGTGTTCGTGTGTCGTGGTCATCACAAGTTATTTTTGTATTTATCATAAAATTCCAATCTTTCGACGTAGCAGTTATGAGTAAAAACACAAATGACAATTAAAAAATTTGTGTTTTGCAATTTTAAGCGCAATTATTTGTTATTGAGTAAAATTTTCTGTTTCAAATTAAAATTCTTGACGTTTTTCCCAAAAAGACTAGCTTTACAAGATGCGAAACATAACCAAGATAACTGATATCCATTGACTTTTTTCCAATGGGAACTACCATCGGCCACCGTGAGGCAGACGTTGTTCTACAATCGTTACACGAAGGCAGTCGAAAGCGAGGACATACCGCTGGGGATACTCATGAGTCTGGCCTGTAAGACCACTATAGGAAAACTAACCACTGCGGCATTGCTGAAACGCAAGATATTTGCTCTCATACTCGGAGCATGGGCATCACGCTCAAGAAGTAGGGCACGCATCGACCCTTTCATAGAAAAATTTAGATTGAAGAGAGATTCCTTTGAAAAAAAATCCGAAGAGTTCGTGTCATTCAACGATTTTTTCTATAGAAAACTAAAACCATCGGCCAGGCCAATTGCTCCGCAGTTGAATGTCATAGTTTCTCCCGCAGACGGCCGTCACCTGGCATATAACGACATGGAAAATTTTTCTCCATTTTTCATAAAAGGGGAAAGTATTTCCGTTGAGGAACTGATAGTTGATAAACATGTCGCCCATAAATTTACAAATGGGAGCATTTTGATATCGAGACTATGCCCGACGGATTACCACAGATTCCATTTCCCAGTTTCCTGCGTGCCAGCAAAAACATTTCTCATCAAAGGACAGTATAAATCGGTCCATCCGACGGCGATGGCTGGGCGCATGGAAACGTTTTTGAAAAACAAGCGCATGTCAACGGTGTTGCACACGGAAACATGCGGAGATATCCTAATGGTTGAAATCGGAGCGATGGGAATCGGCACAATTAGGCAAACGTTTTCCCCCGGGAAATCAGCATTAAAAGGGGACGAAAAAGGATACTTCGAAATCGGTGGCTCAACGGTAATTCTCATATTTGAGAATGGGCGCATAAAATTTTCAGAAGACATCCTGGAAAAAACGTCCGGTGGCATTGAGACTTACATTCTCATGGGCGATGAAATCGCGACGTTCTGATGGAAATCGCCGACAACGTTGTTTTCCAGGAGAATGGCCCGATCGCTCGGTTCATCGACAAAATTCTCGTGGATGCGGTTGCTTTGGGGGCATCTGACATCCATTTTGAGATCTTCGACTGTAAATTCGTCCTCCGCTATCGCATCGATGGAAGATTGGTGACGCTGGATAATTGTGACAACGAAATCGCCAGACCGGTATTTTCGCGATTAAAAGTGTTGGCGAACTTGAACATCGCCGAAACGAGGTTGCCCCAGGATGGTAGCATTGCCCGCACAATGAACGGCAACGAAATTGAATTTAGAATTTCGTGTTTGCCGACGCAATTCGGAGAGAGTATTGTCCTGCGCGTGCTAAACAACAGTGTAAATTCCTTTGCACTGGATGACTTGATGCACAACGAACATGACCTGAGAAATTTCCTAAAAAGTGTGGCTAGCAGGAGCGGATTGACGCTATTCGTTGGTCCGACTGGCTGCGGAAAATCCACCACATTGTACAGCGTTCTGCGGGAGATAAATGGTGATGGCATAAAGATTTTGACATGCGAAGAGCCCGTCGAGCAAAGAATTTACGGACTTTCACAGAGTAACGTAAACAGCGATGTCGGATTCACATTTGCCAACGCGTTGCGGGCATTTTTACGCCATGACCCAGATGCAATATTTGTCGGCGAAATCAGGGACAGTGAAACCGCGGAATTGGCGATTCGGGCTGCCATAACCGGCCACTGCGTGCTATCGACACTCCACGCAAACAACGCAATTGGTGCCGTCCCAAGACTCATCGACCTTGGGGTCGACAAAACCATGGTCGCCGAGGCCCTGCTCTGTGTGGTGTACCAGCAATTGGAAAAAACTCACGAACGGAAAACTTCCAATGAACCAGGTCGCCATGCCGTGTTCGATGCGCTGTTCGTCGACGACGCAACAAGGCGGGCAATCAAGGTGGGAGATTTCACGCCGAAAAAAATGAATGCTTGAGTATGCCGCCGCGGTCACCACGATGGTGGCCCGTGTCTGTCGAGTACCGCGACCTTTTTCACTGTGCACTATGCATTCTTTGTGGTGGCGTGATTTTTAACGCGACTTGGAGGCCAAACGGAGACGTTGGAGTACGCGGCGTTGATTCAACTCTCGCGGTTGCCTGGTTTCCTGTGTTGCTATTTGCCGCCTGCGCCAAACATTTGCTTCGTTCGATCACTGATACAGCCGCCGCTGGGCCAACATACGAGCTCGCCACGGCGCTCGTAGCTGGGATATTGATTTTAGCTGTTGTCCTAATTTTCGCAAAATCAACGCGCCTTTTTTCCGATGACATTCCAAAGTTTCAGCACTCTTTGCCGCTGAGGATTTGTGCTGCGATTCGCAATTTTGTACCGACATTTATCATAGTTGAGACATTCGGCTACGCCTGGCACGTTTTCCTAATGAATTTCAACGCCAACGATCTGCGTGTTCAGGATGTTTACAAGACGTTGATCGAAACAAACAGCGTGCTGCCGACGTCCCTGATTCTTATACGCGTGGTAATCGTCACACCAATCGTAGAGGAAATAATTTTTCGCGGATTAATGTACAAAGCATTGAAAAATTCGATCGGCAAATTTTTTGGCAGTGCAACGGTCGCGCTAATTTTTGCGTTGTTACACTGGAACGTCCGGGCGTTTTTGCCGATGTTCGTACTCAGCGTGTGTTTGGCGAGGATCTACGAACGCGATTCCGACATAGCCGAGCCGATCATCGTCCACGCTACATTCAATGGAATCAACGCGGTCCTAGCGAAAGTACTGCCACATGGATGAGTTAGTCGGCAGCGAAGTGATTTGCAAGACAGCGGAAGAAACCAGAGCATTTGGTATGCGCTTCGCAAAATTTCTTCCACCAAACCAATTCGTGGCACTTGTCGGGGATCTCGGGAGTGGCAAAACCACATTCGTCAGAGGGATGGCAGCCGGATTCGGTATCCACGCCGCCGTAACCAGCCCGTCGTTCAATATTTTGAACACATATTCTGGAAACGCTACCCTGCTCCACGCCGATGCCTATCGACTCGACGGCACGGAATACGCCTCTAGCAGCCTGATGCTGGAAGATTTTCTGACAGAACCGTATTGCCTGGTCGTGGAATGGCCGGAACGCCTCCACGGTTTCCTTGAAACGTGCGATTTTATCATAACCTTTGAACTTTCCGGCAAATACAGAAAAATCACCGCAAAAAAAACCTAATTTCATTCGCTACTACGGGAGAATGTTCTCCATTAGACTTATCATTGGAAGAAACATGGCGACGACGACCGTTCCGACCACAACCGCGAGTAACAGAATTATCACAGGCTCGATCAGCGTTGTTAGGAAGGCCAGCCTGTTTTCTATTTTCTCGTTATAAATTTCCCCTATTTTCACGAACGATTGCGCCAAATTCCCCGACTGTTCGCCGGCAAAAATTAACCCGAGGTCGGTTGCGGCGAGTAGCTTGTTGCTGGCGAAGCTGTCAGACAAACCCTCCCCGTGAGTTATTTTTTCCAAAATTTTTTCGAACGCCCTTCTAGATCTGGCAACACTCACGACTGCCACCGACAGTTTCATCGCATCCTGCAACGGAACCCCAAATGACATCAACATACCCGCCGTTCTAAAAAAACCATTCAAACTGACGTCCGTAACTAGGGTTCCAAAAACTGGAAGACGGCAACAAAAACCGACTATTCTGCGCCTGAATTCCTTTCTCCTAAGACAAATTCGAAAAACTACCACCGAAAGCACAAAAAACATGAATATCGCTATGAAGTGATGGCTTAAAAAATTACACAAATCGATTACAAACTGCGTCAGCACCGGCAACCGTTTGCCATCTGGGTGCTGCGAAACAAACACTGCTTCGAATTTCGGCACGACGACCGTCATTAACAGAACCAAGGCGAACCCGGCGACAGTCAGGACTATCGCGGGGTATGCGAGCGATGATTTAATTTTCTTTTCGATCGCGGATACTTTTTTTCCGAACTCTGCGAGCTCGCTCAGAGCCACACCCGGGCGACCGATCTCCTCAGCCGCACGCACAGTTTTGACCTCTGTTTCGGAAAACACATGGGTACACATCATCCCCTCGGAAAGGGACATGCCCGATGAAATCTTTTCTTTAAGCTGACAAATCGTACCGAGGGCGATTTTTTCACCCCTTGTGCCGGCGATCAACGCGGAAAGGCACCGCTCCATGGGCAATCCGGACATCAAAAGCATGGAAAGTTGTTCGAAAAAATCGTACTTCCAACTTTGTCGAATCCCGCTGCGGCGAAACAGCGTAGCGAAAAATTTCCCGGACTCCTTTTTGCATCCACTTTCGCAGGATTGGAGGAGCTGCACACTCAAGCCATGGTGTTCGAGATTCTGTAACGCAGACGACTTGCCATCGGCATCGATTTCGCCGCGAACAACCTCGCCATTAGCATTTTCCGCTAAAAACCTAAATCGCATGGATAACATTGTAAAAAGCAGCGACTACAAATAAATTCATTTCATGAAAAACACGCACCGCATTTTCGTTTTTTCCGTCGAATATCGTTTTCGACCGTGAAAGAAGGTTGGAGATCGGGACTGCTTGCTCGAATTAGAACAAATGGTGCGTACCCCGTGGCAGACTCTAGCCCCTATACCGCCGCTACAGACCCGAAACTCCGAAAGTTATTCAACGCAACACATCACTGCAACCATGGACCTCTGAAATGACCGACCTTCCAACACCCGACTATCCATGGAGGATTGCGTAGTTCCCGCTGACCAATGCCCAAAAATACCGACCGCAATGCGCTATCCATGCGCAAAATCTTGGCTTCACCTGGAGGATGACCTGCCATCCTCATCCGCAAACCACGGCCGGCCGGTCGCAGAGGATTGCAGCCCCTATTCAGCCGCGCTCTTGGCCCACTCCGAAAGGCTCAAAGACACCTCGCAGCAACTCTGGTGCTCAGGAGGGGATTCGAACCCCTACATCACTGATACTGCCGCCTGAAGACAGCGTGTCTACCAATTTCACCACCTGAGCGTTCGCAGGCAAAACAAACACATACATACCACTGTCAAAGAACAAATTCGGAGCCCGCAACGTCGACTGCACAGAAATCTTTCGCCCCCGTCGAGACGAAATTTCCGCATTCAAGCTCCACAATCGATGAAACGATTTTTTCGATAATCGCCACCGACACCTCGCCAAAATCCAGCTTCCAACCGGCAAAATCCTGCATACAGGCTGCCTGGTACTCGGGACAAACGACTTCCGGCGAAACTAAAACGTTTATTCCAACTCCGAGAACTGCTCGCCGAATGTGATTTTTACATATCACAGTTTCCATGAGCAATCCACCGACCTTCTTTCCGCAGACAAAAATGTCGTTCGGAACCTTTACGTACGCATCCAGCGAAAACCGCTCACGCATCCGTTCGCATATTTTCGACGCCACGTACCCAACCACGAGTTTCGGGTGCCTCCCCGCCTCTCCACGCATCCCCATCGCATACGAAACGTAGATGTTTCCGACCAAATCTCCAACCCACTTCCTTTTGATCCTTCCATAGGACGCGTATTGCGATTTTGCCAGGACAACAAACGGCGGGTTGCTTCCCAGTTTCATCATGTCCTTCGCAAGAACGTTCGTGCTACCAGTGCTGTCGACGAAAAACATCGGAACCGTGAACCCGTGTCTGCGAACTTTCTCGAACATTTTCATCTCTGCGACTCCTCGGCCTTTGACGGAAAATGATTTTGTCGGAAATGACAAGAGAAATTTTTCGATTATTTTCGAAGACGGCAAACGCGCCTTCCATTTTTCAGTGCTAATCTTCCACGTACCCCCCCCTCCACGAATAATAATAATAATATATATATATAGTATTAGTAGTATGGTCTGTGAATAAGTCAATAACTCCTGGATTGCCGATAAACACAGGCCTAGAGGTTCGCTGATGCTGTGAATAACTCTGTGAATAATTTGTGAATAGATGTGAACAACAAAAGTTATTCACCGGTTATTCACGCCTTATTCACAGGTTATTCACAGAGTTATTCACATAATTTTAGCCAAAACGCGGATAAAAAATGCGAGTGAGTTGTCTCTCGATCCTAAATGTACTCATTTCATACAAATATAGCATTTTTTATGGTAGATTTGCAAAAAAAATCTCATAGACATCGCCAAAACAGAACATAGTCATCCCACGAATTTTTGGAAAAAAATTTTTCGGACACATCGGCTAGTCGGATTAGTGGAGTCACATATTTTTTCATAGCATAGATTGCATACGATTCGGAGAAGCGAAAATTATGGTCGTAATTTTATAAAAATCTTAACGTATTGCTCATTCTAACGGAACACCGATTATCAAAAAACACACTAGAATGGTGTCGAATATAAAGAGCAAGGTGAACGACATGTTAAACGAAGTCAGCGAAACAACCGGCAGGGCTCTTAATTCCGTCCACGCGTCAGTTATAGCTGTCACGCCCGACAGGGGCATCTTATCCGACGATACTTGGCGGGAAAATTTTTCTTTTTGCAAAGGGAAGTACGTCCTTTTCGAGTGAAACAGCTATAGAAGACAATCGCCGGAAGCAGCACAAGTAATTACTGGCGTTCTGGATGGAGTTTCTGAATTTAACGAAGCTCACCAGCGTATGACCATTATCGCTGGTATCGGACTATAGTTGTCTTATTTGAGAAAAGCATTTTGATATAACGATATTCAGCAGGAAAATTCCCGTTTTTTGGAATAGAAAGTATGCTTTTCTCGGAGAAGACAACTATAGTCGTCGGTAGTGCCGTTAGCATCGTAACCGCATTAGCAGTTGCGCCAGCCCTATCAATTATTTCATTGGGCACAACTTCATTTTTAACTTTATTTTGTGTTTGTTTTTCAAAAAATTGAAAAGTGTATCAAGCGTGCTATTTCTGGCTAATCAGGGAACAGGGCAAGGATAGAATTGGGAATTGATTGATATAGTTGTTTCGTCTGAAAGGGGCGTACTTTCCTTTATAAAAAGGAAGATTTTCTCGCCAAGTATCATTGGACAGAGTGCCCTTGTCAAGGGTGATAGTTATATGGTCGTTTTGCCCGGGAGAAGTATGTTGGTTTTTCCGTAAAGACGAAAATTTCTCTGTCAAATATCGCTTGATAAGATGCTTTTTTCGAGTAAGATGACTATAATGGTGCTTCCAAAGTAGTTGAAGCGGTCGATTATAATTGTCACACTCGACAAGGGCATTCTATCCAACGATACTCGGCGAGGAAAAAATTTTTTTTATAAAAAAAGCGCGCCCTTCTCGGGCGAAACGGTTATAAAGGTATAAAGGGCTAGGCTCAGGACTCATGGGGGAGCTGATCAACGAAAATCTCGACCGAATTGTTATACGGTCGTCGCACTTGACAAAGGCATCCTGCACAACAATATAGTTGCTACACTCGACAAGGACATTCCATTGAACAATACTTAGCAGCAAAATTCCAATTTCTGCAAAAACATGCCCTTCTGAGCCGAAACAATTGCCGCGTGCCCAAAGGAATTCTACGGCGAATCCAGCATTGCCACGTTCCAGACAGTTTCGTACCTGTATAACTGTTTCATCTGAAAAGGGCATGTTTTTTTTATAAAAGGAGAATTTTCTTCGCCAAATATCGTCGAGTTAGGATACCCTTGTCGAGTGTGACAGCTATAACGATTTTTTGGCACGGCGCACTATGGTCGTCTTACCCAAGAAGAGCATATTATTTTCCCATAAAGACTGGAATTTCCCGTCAAACATCGTTGAATGAAATGCTTTTTTGGGAAGATGACTATACAACGTATAGTTGTTTCGACTGAAAAGGGCGTGCTTTTCTTTATAAAAAGGAGAACTCCCCCACCAAATATCGTTGGATAAGATGCCTTTGCTGAGTGTGACGGCTATAAGTAATGAAAATTGGCTCGATTCCGGGTTATTGTTTGTGGATACCAAAACATGACATCTTTAGAGAAAGAGGGTGAAGATTCGGCAATCGTCTCCCTGGTTATAGTTATCTTCCTCGAAAAAAGCATTTTACTCGACGACATTTGGCGGGAAGCTGGGCGGGCTACGAAATTCACGTCTCTTTTCTCGCCTAGCCGAACTCAGTTGTTTGTCCATTGCAGTTATTCTGTCTCTGTCCGATAATTGTGTAGCTGGCGGCGGCGTTACTGCCTGTGAAACGACTAAACACCCATTTGCATTATCATTTACATCAGAACTCAACAGACGGTTCCCGCATGAACCCACCGCGTCGCCGCTACTCTGATAACCATCGACTTGAATTTTTTGCGTGCTAATCACGCTCATTTCTGTGCGCTCCATTCCATACTCCCTTTCTAATATTAAATTAGATTTGCTCTAAGTCTTTCAACGTTAATTTGGCCTGAACGACATAATCTGTCCTGCGTAAACTGCGGTTTTACAAAGCAATTCTTCTATGCGCATGAGCTGATTATATTTGCAAATCCTGTCCGTTCGACTCATTGATCCGGCCTTTATTTGCCCTGCGTTCGTGGCAACGGCAATATCTGCAATTGTCGTGTCCTCTGTTTCCCCGGAACGATGCGACACGATCGACCTAAAAGCCGCAGTTTTCGCCATTTCTAGCGTATCCAGGGTTTCAGTAAGCGTTCCGATTTGGTTGACCTTCACGAGTATCGCGTTTGCAGATTTTTCGGCAATTCCCCTTGCTAGGTATCTTCGGTTGGTAACAAACAGATCATCCCCGACTATCTGAATTCTTTCACCAAGCCGTTGGGTAAGTTTCGCCCAGCCATCCCAGTCGTTTTGCGACAACCCGTCCTCAATTGATACTATCGGAAACTTGTCGACCAACTTTTCGTAAAACTCTATCATTTGGTCGGAAGAACGTTCGGAGCCATCGGATTTGCTAAACACGTACGTCCCAAACTCTTCATTGTAAAATTCCGATGCCGCCGCGTCAATCGCTATGGATATGTCGCTCCCTGGTTCGTAGCCGGCCATTTCGATGGCGCCCATCACGATCTCAAGCGCATGTTCGTTCGACTTAACATTAGGGGCAAACCCACCTTCGTCGCCGACAGCAGACGATAGTCCGATGCTTTTTAAAATCTCTTTCAGCGCATGGAACGTTTCGGCACCCATGCGTATTGCCTCACGAATCGTTGGTGCATTGTGCGGCACTATCATGAATTCTTGGAGATCAACCGGGGCGTCAGAATGCACGCCACCATTGATGACATTTATCATCGGAACTGGCAACACCCTAGCGTTGACTCCGCCGAGATACCTGAAGAGCGGCGTCCCTCTACTGAGTGCAACGGCCTTGGCGGCTGCCATCGACACGCCCAGAATCGCATTGGCCCCCAATTTTGACTTGTTTTCCGTACCATCGAGCGCTACGAGAGCCGCATCCAACGCTACCTGATCGGCCGCGTCTAACCCAACTATACCTTCCCCGATGGCCGTGTTTACATTATCCACGGCGGTAAGTACACCCTTGCCACAAAACCGCCTGCCGACGTCAATCCCATCAGGCGGCTCTGGATTTCCCATTGCACCGTCACGCAGTTCTATCGCCTCCCTCTCCCCGGTGCTTGCACCGGACGGCACAGCCGCACGGCCAACCACACCGCAGTCAAGCAAAACATCAACCTCCACCGTTGGATTCCCACGGGAGTCTATTATTTCTCGTGCAATGATACTACTAATCGTCGTCGTCGTCCAAACCATAGGGGACAGGACTGTGATCCTTTTACTGTCGCACGCAAGCTATTTTTATCTTTCCTCCACAAGACGCAAACACACAAACCAACTTGCACCCATTACTAATTTTGTTTCTTTTTTCCTTTCACAGTTGGCGTAATTGGCGTCGTAATAGGATGATTGGGATTGACAGTAGAATTGAGCGCAGCAGTAGAGCGCGTGACACGAAGCTTAGGATCATGATGACTTATAATAACATCTGGACTATTTTTGCTGGAATCTAAAACACTCGGTTCATCCGCATCCGCTTCGCTACTGTGTTCACTACTTGAATCCGTCTCATCTTCTCCGGAACCATGCTCTTTATTAGTTGGTTTTTTCGTATTGTCCGTTTCGGCATCACGCTCGTTGCCAACGCCAGTACTTGAATCCAGTTTACTCGTTTCGTTACCACCACCTGCGATGACATTGGAATTACTGGGAGCACTCGAGTTGTCATCATCTTTACCCGTAACTTTCGTTCCATCGGCCACAGCCGCGCTGCCTTTTTTTTCCGGACTTTGCCCTCTTATGTCCGAACCGTCCTTGCCATCTTTTTTTTCGCTCCCTCCGTTCTTTTTGATTTCGGCTAGCTCTTCTTTGACCACGACGGGTTTTTCTTTGCCATTATCGGAGTTTTCTTTAATCCCGCCTGGCTTTTCTTTGGTTCCGACGGGTTTTTTTTCTAAAACATCACTCAGTTCTTTGTTTTTATGTGTAAACCCCGCCAACTCATTATTCGATTTATTGATCTTGCCTCTCAATTCGAAGACCGAACCCTTCAACTCCTTAATCTCGTTCCCTTTTGCAGCATTTTTCACTTTTTGACTCTCGATTTCTACATCCTTGTCTTTGAGATTTTTTTGCAATCCTGATTTCTCTCTCTCCAGACGAACGATACGATCATTCAAATTACGGTTCTCATCCATCAAACGATGGTTCTCTCCACCCAAAAAGCGATTGCTATCCTCTATCACGACTATGTCTTTGATAAGATCACGAGTTTGACCCTCATCAATAAAAATCTTAAAACCATCCCGATTCTGCTTTTTCATCGTATCATAAGTTTTAAACATCTGGTACTTCTTAGTGATTGAGGTTGATTCATTTGACATATTTTTTTCCTCCATTATCTTCCATGGTCGGGCGCTTGTATGTGCCGCCAGGGCGTAAGTCAAGAAAATTTTCCAGAAATGCGTTCATTCGCTACAAACCAAACGACGCCGAAAGACTGACAAAAGCGATACGACGGCAACCGTGTACTGGCTGGTATCGCGTCGTCCGATTATAGCCACCTTACCTGGAAAGGGTATATTGTTTTTTCATAAAAACGGATATCTCGAGTAAGACAACTATACCTGCAGACGGTTATTTGTTCGGACGAAACCAGTATTTGTCTTTGTACGTATTTTTGATTCCGATGAATGTCGTGACCAAATAGCTCCAAAGATGATCCAAAGATCAAGGCTTGCTGGCCTATCGAGGCATCGTATGCACACAGGTCACCGCCAAAGGAAGGCGATTGGGAGCGTGTGTCTTTCCGCAGACATTCTGGTCTGTGCGCAAACGGATTTTGCACCCGTCGTCTCATATCTGCTTTACAAAAAGTTTCATTTTGTCAGCTTCAAATCGGTGGAACAAATGGACTCTGTTCGGAGGATAAGGAATTTTTGCATAATAGCCCACGTTGATCATGGCAAAACTACGTTGTCCGATCGTTTATTGGAGCGGACAAATACCGTCGTAAAGCGGGAAATGCAGGAGCAACTTTTAGATTCAATGGAACTTGAACGGGAACGTGGCATAACAATCAAAAGTCATCCGGTGTCCATGGAATACAAACATAAAACGCTTGGTAGTTTTCTTCTGAATCTCAACGATACGCCAGGTCACGTTGATTTTTCCTATGAAGTTTCGCGAAGTTTGGTGGCGTGCGAGGGTGCGTTATTGCTCGTCGATGCTTCCCAGGGAATCGAAGCTCAGACAGTCGCAAATGCTAACCTCGCAATGGTAAATAGATTGGCAATAATTCCCGTGATAAATAAAATAGATCTGCCTGGTGCACATGTCGATGACGTGCTACAGCAATTGGAAGATATTTTGGCGATCCCGAAGGAGGAGGCAATTCTGGCGAGTGCAAAAGCAGGAATCGGGATCGATGAAATTTTGGAGGCCATAGTTGAACGCATACCGCCGCCGCCGCCACAAAAATTTCCCCAGGTACGTGCCCTAATTTTCGACTCAATTTTCGATGCCTATAAGGGTGTGATTTGCCACATTCGCGTATTTTCAGGGTCCTTGAAAGCAGGGGATGAAATATGCATGATGCGCACTGGAATGCGAAATGTCGTGAAAGAAGTAGGTTGTTTTTGCCCGAAAATGCGCCAAATGAATACACTTTCCGAGGGACAGATTGGCTACGTTATTGCCAATATAAAAAACGTATCTGATGTGAAAATCGGGGACACGGTAACGCTGTCAGCTGATCCGGCAAACGAGATGTTACCGGGATATAAGGAAGTACGCCCGATGGTGTTCAGTGGAATATATCCAATTGATACCAATGATTTTGGAAAGTTAAAATCTAGCCTTGCACGATTGCAACTAAATGATGCGGCACTGGTTTACCAAGCGGAGAGCTCGGTTGCGCTCGGATTCGGGTTTCGCTGTGGATTTTTGGGCCTTTTACACATGGATATCGTCCAAGAACGGCTACGACGCGAGTACGGCATGGATATAATTTCCACCTACCCCAGCGTCGTTTACAAGGTTAAATTGACCGATGGCGCCTGGATCGACGTCGATAATCCGCTGAAATTGCCGGATCCATCGAGTATTAACGAGATCCATGAGCCGACAATTTCCGCAAAAATTCACATACCAAACGCGTCGATCGGAGATATTTTGGCTTTAGTCAGCGAAAAGCGAGGTGTTTGCGGGAGCACGGAAACGTTGGATGTCACAAAAGTTATTTTGTCGTGTACCCTTCCACTGAATGAAATTTTGATAGATTTTAACGATCGCTTGAAGAGCATAACACGTGGATATGGATCCATGGACTATGACCTGGGAGAGTACATAAAATCAGACTTAGTGCGCCTGGATCTTCTCGTTAACGGGGATCCGGTCGACGCATTCTCTTCCATCGTCCATCGATCGAAGGCAGTATCTCGCGGACGTGAAATGTGTGAAAAGCTGAAAGAATTACTTCCAAAACAGCTCTTCAAGGTCGCCATCCAAGCCGCAATCGGGGCAAATGTCGTTGCCCGCGAGACCATCAGTGCATTGCGGAAGGACGTCACAGCCAAGTGTTACGGAGGGGACATCTCCCGCAAGCGCAAACTCCTTGACAAGCAAAAGGAAGGGAAAAAACGGATGAAACAGATCGGCAAGGTTTCAATCCCGCAGGACGCCTTCCTTAAAATTTTGAAGACATCGGACTAGGGCGTGTTAACGCTATCTAAGGAATTCTAGAACGAGGGCAAGAGAAACGAAACCGAGGAAGATGACATCGAGTTTATCGAAGCGGGAAAATATGCGTCTGTAGGCCTTGATGCG
>JAISXS010000039.1 GCA_031270385.1 Puniceicoccales bacterium
CGCATCAAGGCCTACAGACGCATATTTTCCCGCTTCGATAAACTCGATGTCATCTTCCTCGGTTTCGTTTCTCTTGCCCTCGTTCTAGAATTCCTTAGATAGCGTTAACACGCCCTAGCTTTAGAACTGGTTCAATTTTGCATCCGGGCAATTGGCATACAAATTTTTCAGTCGAGAGGATTTTTGTCCAGCCAGAACCATTGCCGTCAGCACTGCCAGTACTGCTGCGAGCAGCACGTATCCTAATCTCTATTTCGATCGATTTACTGTATGAAAAAAATCCTTTCCTGCTCGACTGCCGACCAGATAACGCCTGCCGACCATCAAGATCATGATCATATCCTATGAAGACTTTTTCTTTGTATTTATCTCCTGTTCTTGTTCTAGCACTCCCAAATTCGACTTCAGCAGGCATGTCTCGGACGCGGTATGGTTGTTTGTGTCTGAAAAAACTGATGGGGGACATTGGGGACATAAGTGTGTACATCGCGAATATTATCGCATCCCTATTTCTTGGGTAGTTATGATTAACCACACCTCCTCGCTCGGTTGGCGTCGCTGTGACCAATCCGTCGGGCCCTCCAGACTCCATCTCTTTTCTACACACCTTAATTATGTCGTCCGAATGCTTTTTGCAAAAGACCTCCATTATGGCATCCTGGGCCCTTTTCCTTGCAAGAAAAAAATTTACTGCCTTCGCATCCTTCGATATCACTATCAACCTACCCAGTTCATCCAGCGCAAACTTTTCAGCTTCTTTTAAATTCGTGGTAGAACCTGAACCGCTTCCAGGTATGCGGGAATTGTCGAAGATTTCTTTCCACGAGTCCAGACGCGAAAGTACGTTAATGTTATATGATCTCACATACTCAATTGACTCAAGCCCTTTCGGTTTGCTTTTAGCAGGATCTTTGGTATATTCCAACAGAGCGGCACGGCCACTGGTCGGTTGCCCACGAAATGGATCGCTCGGCGTTCTTCCACGATTTGTGTCTAAAGTATTGGTAATATCCTCACAGAGCTTGTCGATTCTGCCCTGCATCTGCGGCTGTTGTGGAATGAATCCATGAAAACGCAAAGCTTCTGCCACGACTTCCCTCACGATAAGGTTTATCTCCTCTCCGAAATCCGAATTGAACGGGATTTTCGAGTCGTGTGGTGTAATTGTGATATCACATGTCATACCGTGGTTATGCTTAATTTGATCCTCGTTAATGATCTCCAATTTTTTTTCAAATTGGGAAATCGGTATGTTTTTCTGTCCAGATTCTAGCAGTTCATTTCCTTGAAAATCACCAAAAGAAGTACCTCTTGAGTATCCAATACTGCTCTCGATGTCAGGAAAGTAAAAATATAACTTGTAATAACCTCGATTAGGACTACTTCTTGTAATGCCATCCGTTGCCTTAGCCGTCATGTCGCTCATCGCGGCAAGTGCAAGATTCCGCATGGAAAGAATTTCAACTTCGGGTAGGTAGAGAACGTTCACCTCTTGGCCGTCGTTTCCTTTTTTAACGATACTCCCCCTCAATGCTTCCATGTCCATGTTGAACAATTTGTATGGAAGCTGGCCGTTAATACGCGAGAACAACACACATGCCATTGCCGCTATAGCGGTTACAACGAAAAGCAATACGCTTCCCCTCTTCATATCACACCTCATTGCCGACCCCAATCCACTCAGGTCATATTACAATTGTGCAAAAAAAGTAAAGACAAATTCGCACCCATTTTCACAAACTGCAGAAAATTAAACTTGCCGTTCGCCGTCCACATTCCCTGCCAACACGGTACCTCCGGAAACGTGGACAGTTTTCTTTATCTCGTCTTCGAGCAATTTTTCAATGTCCGGATTATTTTTCAAATATTGCCTCGCAGATTCCCTGCCTTGGCCAATTAGCTTGCCATCGTGGGCAATCCAAGCACCTTTTTTCTCCAAGATCTTGTGCTCCAACCCAAGGTCTATTACGGATCCAGTTTTTGAAATTCCTTCGTTGAACATTATGTCAAATTCGCACTCGGTGAATGGTGCGGCGACTTTGTTTTTGACTATCTTTACGCGGGTGCGGTTCCCCGTTACCTTCCCAGAATTCTCCTTTATCTGGGAAGTCCTGCGAATGTCTATCCTGATCGATGAAAAAAATTTCAGTGCCCGCCCACCTGGCGTCGTTTCTGGGTTGCCGAACATGACACCAACTTTTTCCCGTATTTGATTGGTGAATATGCAGACACATCCGGACTTGCTTATTGACGACGTCAGACGACGCATCGCCTGGCTCATCATTCGTGCCTGTGCCCCTATGGTCGCATCCCCAACCTGCCCATCAAGCTCAGCCTTTGTGATCAGCGCCGCAACGGAATCAACAACGACAACATCGACCGCTCCCGATCGAATAAGGGTCTCTGTTATGTTTAACGCATCCTCCCCATTCTCCGGCTGCGCAACCATCAAACTATCGAGATCCACACCAACGACTTTAGCATACCTCGGATCCAGGGCATGTTCTACATCGATAAACGCCGCATTGCCGCCATTCCTTTGCGCCTCAGCTACGACGCCTAGGCATAGCGTTGTCTTCCCCGATGATTCCGGACCGAAGATTTCACAAATTCTCCCCCTCGGAAGCCCGCCAACTCCGAGGGCAAGGTCGATTGCAATGGATCCCGTGGAAATCACCGAAACATCCATTTTTTTCGCATCTCCAAGCTTCATTATCGACCCCTCGCCGAATTGCTTGTTTATGGCAGTCACAGCCAAATCCAACGCATTCACGCCACCGGGGTCATTCTTCATAGCGCTAGGAATAATATGTAAAAACAAACAAGCAAGCATCATTTTTCTGGATGTCCCTTCGGCGAATCGTTTAATGCGTCGCCCATGAGTGGTCAATTTTTTCGCAAGGAAAATTTCGGAAAACTATTTATCAGGACAATTTTGGGGATGGTCTTAGCGACGAAGGGCATAATGTTTTTTGTCGGCGGAAACAACGCATTGATAGCACTCGGTAAAGTGTTGAGTATAATCGGAATAACATCTTGGCCTCTGCACTTCGGATGGGCAATGGCGATGATCTACATCGTCGGAGGAATAACATTTGCAGTCGGTGCATTTTTCAGGATAAGTACGTTTTCGCTTGGAACGATTGTTTTGCTCGAAACGACATTCAAGTATTCCACTAACCGTCCATTCATGGACGATGTAGCATACGCGCTGGTCCTTGCTGCGACGATGTATGGCTTCATGTTCATCGGTCCTGGGACATATGCGGCTGGCGATTAGTGATAATGTTCACAATTGACAAATGATTTTCAGTTTTATGGAGTCCCCTGGTTTTTTTCATTTAATTTTCGGCGAAACACTTGCGCCCACCACGCAGATAAGCATCGCCGATACGATCATACGCACGGCAATATTTCTAGCAATGCTGGCTCTTGGCGGATATTTTTTTGTAATTTTTCACAGAAATGGATACTTTGGTCATGGCAAAATCCATGGAAACACATCGTCCCCATCCAAACCCAATGGTGACGAAATAAGGATAATCGCCACACGCATGCTTGGTAATAGAAAGTGCCTAACTGTCGTAGAGTACCTGGACAAAAGATTTCTAATAGCGATGGCGAACGACAGGGTAGAGAAACTGTCGGAATGGGACGTCAAATCCCCCGAATAACGCCGATCGACATCGGCAAAGACACATTGCGCGCCGCAGTCCTACCCATCCCAAGCACCCTTAGCGTCGTCCGATTACACAGTCATCTTCCCCGAGAAAAGCATACCTTCTATTCCAAAAAATGAAAATCTTTCCGCTAAATATCGTCAGATATAGTCATCCTGCCTAAGGAAAGCATACCCACTTTTCCAAAAAACGGGAATTTTTCCGCAAAACATCGTTAGATATAATGCTTTTCTCAAACAAAACAACTATAAAACGCCTTTCTCAAGCAAGACGACTATAGTCATCTTCTCCGAGAAAAGCACACTCTCCATTTCAAAAAAACGGAAATCTCTAAATATCGCCAGATGAAACACCCTTCTCAACTACATACATAGCCGTCGCACTCGGCAAAGACATCTTACCCAACGATACCTGGCGGGGAAATTTTTCTTTTTATAAAAAGAAACACGCTCCTCTCAGTTGAAACAACTATATACAAGCGGTCATAGGTAATGCGGAGCCCCACAAACACCAACAGAGACGAAACACAACAAAGGCGGCCAACTGCCCCTTGGTTTTCCTTCACCCTATTCTTCAGACCTCACTTAGAGATATCTTGCCTCTTTTCTCTTCTCTTAGCGACGCACCTTACCGCGCTTTTTTTGTGCCTTTCTTGATCGGTATATCTACATCAACTACACTCACACCGCTCTTTTTCCCTAACTTCCGCTTTTTTGTGCCTAAATCGCCATTGCCTCCTTTTTCTTTGCTCTCACCGGGCTCTCCTTTCAAAACACTACTCATTTTTTTGTTTTTACGTTTAGACTTCGCCAACTTATTCTTTAGTCTAGCGATCCTACTACGCAACTCTTCAATCTCCACGTCCTTTCTACAAATCTCAGTACGTTGATGTTCTTCCATCTCTATGGCCGTTTTTCGTAATTTGGAATTTTCCTCACACAGAGAACTGTTACGTTCCGCCAGAAGACGGTTATTTTTCGTCGAAAGATCGATCTTGTCATTCAAATGACTGTTTTCAGTCTTCAAAAAACGGGCGTAATTCTCTACAGAAGTTACTTCATTAGAGATCTGCTCACCCACAACGACAGGCATAGGCACACTACCGTTCTGATCGTGCATTTTGACCGTATTGCAATCTCTAAAGATTCTGTGCCTCATAGTGATCGGATTATCTAAATCTATAGTCAAACTCCTTGACAAGCGCATTTAAATTTGCACATGAAGAGTAGATGGCATACTATAGCAATTCCCCTTGACGAGGGCGTTTAAAAATATAGTAGGTAAGAGCGAGATGTACTATTCGAAAGATCTGAGGGAAAAGGTAGTAAAGTATTTCGAGAATCACAGAGCGAAGGA
>JAISXS010000045.1 GCA_031270385.1 Puniceicoccales bacterium
TTGTGAACGCACCGCTGGCTTTTCAACTATAGTTATCTTACCTGAAAAAAGCATATTGTTTTTCCATACAAGCATGAACTTTCCGTTGGTGCGTCGTTGCACTGGAATGCTTTTGTCAAGTAAGACAACTATAAGATAGTCATATTGACCCAAAATTTAAAATTAGGTTCGGCGAAAGGAAGGCACCATAGCCATTTCAGCTGAGAAGAGTGTGTCTTTATAAAAAGAAAGATTTTCCTGCTAGATATTGTTGAATAGAACGTCTTCGTAGGGCGTGACGATTGCGGTTTGCGCACCGACTGACGTTCAAACGGGTTCCATGGCCCTATGCGCCCAGTATACTTTCCATTGTTTCATCATCTGTTTTGTATGTGATGCCATGCCATTTTGATGCGGTGCGGATGACATCCACTCTGCATTTCCCGCACTTCACCGCAGCATTTATGAAAAACGGCAGCCCGAATTCATCACTGGTAACGTCGGAAATTTTGCTAGAAAATTCCGACCAACTGTGGCGTAGCAATGGAAAAACCATTGGAGTGAAACACCAGAGGTTCATTGACACGGGCGATTCTCTTTCAATATGGAGTTTTTCTAATGCAAGACCGCTTAGCTGGCCGACCTCGTCGATTGCCAATAGCCGTGAATTTTCATCCGCTATGATAACTCCGCGGGAAACCACGCCACCCGCAGACAGCGTTTCCGATAAAGTGTAGGCTATGTTGGCGAAGGTCGCTGATTCCGTATCGGCGGATTTCAAAAACTCTGCAGCGCGAAATATGGCATCACTTCCATACAGGTCATCGCCGTTCGTGACAGCGAAATTGCAATCGATGGCATTTCCGCAGCACATCACAGCGTGGGCCGTCCCCCATGGCTTGTAGCGTCTACAAAACTTCAATAACTTATTTTCTTTTTTTTGATAAATTAGGTCAAATGTACAACCTGATGGCAAAAAATTTTTCAGTCGCCTGTGGAAAATTTCGGCAAACTCATCGGCGACTACAAAATAAAACCTCTCAAATCCACTGTCCAAAGCGTATAGAATATTATATTCGGAAATCGTCAAACCGCGCTTGCCGAACGTACGCAATTGCTTCGTGCCATTGCCGCCGTAGCGCCTTCCGATGCCGGCCGCCATGACAACAAATGCAACCTCACTGCCCATTGGGCACATAGAAAATAAAGATTTTGGATTGCAACAATTTTTTTTTGGGCTTCCATGGCCGTGATGAATTTGGCGAATTGCATAACACTTTCCCGTGTTCCACTGCTATTCCTGATAGTGCTGTTCATGTACGTTGATTTTCCTGGCAGTGCAAGTTTAAGCATAATTCTTTTTATTTTTTGCGGGATAACGGACTGGTTGGATGGGTATTTGGCCAGAAAATACAACATAATATCCACGCTTGGAATGTTCATGGATGCCCTGACCGATAAAATATTCATGATAGGCATAATGGTTACGCTTCTGGTGCTGCAAATTTTGCCACGATGGACATTGTTTTTGATACTGATGGTAATTGGCCGAGAGTTTTTGATAACCACACTGCGGTTGGTGGCCGCCACACAAAATATTGTGATTGCCGCGAATATGGCGGGGAAAGTCAAGACGGTTTTACAGATCGTTTCCACGGGAATTATGATACTATGGTTTGCGCTAACCAAAGACTTTGGAAGGTGGCTGAGGCCGCATTATATTTCGTGGATGTACTACGGTGGAATCACTTTGTTCCTCTATTCAACCTACTTGACAATTTCATCAGGAGTGTATTACGCACTCAATCACAGGGATCTCCTGAGGGACACGTGACAGAAAGCTGCCATCTCGCCTGGGAAAAGCATATTGTTTTTTCGCAAAACGGGAATTTGCCCACTAAGTATCGTTGGACAGGATGCCTTTTTCGAGTAGGATGATTATGCAACTGTTGGAGATTTGCGGTTCGCTGCCGGTGGATGAGGGCTGGTGGTTTTTGCTAACTTACAAGGTCAACATTGCGGTTGTTTTTTAAAATGCATAAATTGCTTCCACGATGATTATCGCATGAAAAATTTAGCCACATTTTTCAAAAAACAGTTGACAATCTTATTAGCTTCTGGCACGACTTTACCTACTATGTCTTTAAATGATCGTGTTCATATCGAACCAAATGTTCCAAATTACGCTAATCACAGCGGTTTGCGTACTTCAAATTCCGAACCAGATGTTCCGCGAGAATCGTCAATCGATCGTGAACTTCGTCGTCATATTGACGCCGTATCCCAATCCCACGGTGATAGAATTAATGCTCAGCAATCGGTCACTATGGAAAATTTGATTAACCATAGATCTGTAAACGAAGCCATAGAGAAAATCCTGGGAGATGTAGGTGCAGCTGGATTTCGAGGAGCTGCAGTTGATGGAGCCGCAGTTGATGGAGCCGCAACCGGAATCCAGGGAGCTGAACTTGCAGCTGGAATCCAAGAAGTTGTAATTGTAGCTGAAATTGAGTCCCGTCTTGTAGGTGCGAATTCCGAAATTTTCAAGATCGAGGCCCTTGTACTCGAAATGGGATCCGCTGCGGCACAAACCGTGGTAGATCTCGATGATGTGGATCCAACAAATGCGAAAATTACATCCGTGATAAACCAGGCTAATCTGAGGATGAGCGCGGCGTTTGCAATGCTAGAGATAATTAGCCATCATCAAAATATTCAAGATATCATTCCGCTTCCGGCAGGTAACAATGGCAGAGAGGCAGACCTCTCCGTGGATGAGTTTGTAACAATTTCTTATTTTGTCAGTAATTTTTTTGGTGCCATACAAAAACTTGTAAAATATGAAATTTTAACGTATGAAAAAATAGTATCGATACTTCGTCGACGTGGTACGATAACTACAATAGTCGAGGCCGTTGCTAAACTTGCTAATGTGATATTGTGCCACATTAGAGCAGTAGAAAAGGCGCCGTCGGGGGATATGTTAGGCGTAGGTTCTTCGTTTTTTTTAGCCACCTGGTACACCGAGGACTCCACAGGTGTGTGGCCGAAATTGATTAAAGTCTTCAACGAAAACGTTGAGGTTGTGTTGTAAAGGCTGGGCTGTGACGTATATAGTCATCTTGCTTGAGAAAAGCATTCTAATCTAACGATATTTTGCGGAAAGATTTCTGTCTTTTGGAATAGAGGGTGTGCTTTTTTCGAGGAAGATGACTATAAAAGTGCCGTCTGTTGGCACTTGAATATGGTGCTATGTCGGTGGGCGACCCAGTTCCGGTCGTAGAAGGGCGAAAAAATGGCTAGCTGAGCAAAGTAGGTGGAAAATTCGAAAATTTTCCGTTGCGCCATACGAAATCTTGGTTACTACGCCTTCGATGGCACAGACGGTGTTGGGACAGTTAAGGATGTTTTCTAGGGTGGTGGTGGATACTGGAGATTTTGAACTGATAAGAAAATTCGAACCAGTCGACGTCACTACAAATCCAACGTTAATCCTAAAAGCTGTCCAACAACCGCAATACGACCATTTGGTGCGGCTGGCCGAAAGGGTGGCTGCCGAGAAGGGCGTTGATTTCGCCATTGACCATCTTTTTGTGTCGTTTGGTACGGAAATTTTGAGAGTTACTGGCGAATATGGCAGGGTGTCCATCGAGGTCGACTCGCGGCTATCCTTCGATAGCGAAGGAACCGTGGCCCGCGCAAGGAACATAATGGCGCTATGCGAAGCCAATGGAATCCCACGTCGCAGGGTGTTGATAAAAATCGCCGCAACCTGGGAAGGAATTTGCGCTGCAAAAATTTTAGAAAGTGATGGAATTCGTTGTAATTTGACACTATTATTTTCAAAAATACAGGCAATCGCATGTGCTGAAGCGGGAGTGACACTGATTTCGCCGTTTGTTGGTAGGATTTTAGATTGGTACAGAGAAAAAACGCGCATTGAATACGGGACTGACGACGACCCTGGTGTAAAATCCGTCGTGGAAATCTTCAATTATTACAAACACTTTGAATATAAAACCGAAATTATGGCCGCCAGTTTCAGGAATATTGGGGAAATACTTGCCCTGGCAGGCTGTGACTTGCTGACAATAAGTCCGCAACTCCTGGAACAATTGCATTCGTCGACGCAAAAAATTGATAGAAAGTTATCACCAGAAGTCAGCAAAAGCATGCAATTGGAAAAACTTTTCTGTGACGAGAAAATATTTCGCCATGCGCTCGCATCGAACACAATGGCTTCCGAAAAATTAGCTGAGGGCATAAAAAATTTTTCAGCAGACATCGAAAAGATAGCAGAAATGTTGACACAGCGGCGCTAAGGCGGATATCCAACTTCAGGTGGACAAAAGTTGTCGGATTATGTAGTCATCCTGCTTGACAAAAGCACTCGCTCAACGAAGTCTAGCGAGGGAAATTCCCATTTTTATGAAAAATAATATGCTCTTCTCGAATAAGATGACTATAGCCGTCACACTCGACAGGGGCGTCCTACCCAATGATACTTAGCGGGAGATTTTTCCTTTTCATAAAGGAAAGTACGCCCCTTTCAAATGAAACAGCTATATATATATAGCAATTCCCCTTGACGAGGGCGTTTAAAAATATAGTAGGTAAGAGCGAGATGTACTATTCGAAGGATCTGAGGGAAAAGGTAGTAAAGTATTTCGAGGATCACAGAGCG
>JAISXS010000046.1 GCA_031270385.1 Puniceicoccales bacterium
CGCTCTGTGATCCTCGAAATACTTTACTACCTTTTCCCTCAGATCCTTCGAATAGTACATCTCGCTCTTACCTACTATATTTTTAAACGCCCTCGTCAAGGGGAATTGCTATATATATAGAATGCTTTTCTCAATCAAGACAACTATACTTGAAAAAGGCATTCTATTCAACGATGTTTGGCGGAAAAAATTTCCGTTTCTATGAAAAATAATATGCTCTTCTCGAATAAGATGATTATAGATTAGAATGCTTTTCTCAAGTAAGACGGCTATAGTCGTCACATGGCAAAATCATCACCTAGGTAAAATTTTCTGCTGTTCTCATCATTCAGTAGCACATTTCTTGGGCCATGGCAGAGAATTTGTCCATCATAAACGAGGTATGCGCGGTCGACGATTTTTAGCGTCTCGCGAACATTGTGATCGGTTATCAGGATTCCGATTTTTTTGCTTTTAAGCGATGAAATTATGTTTTGTACGTCGCTGACGCTCATTGGATCGACCCCACTGAACGGTTCGTCCATGAGTAAAAATTTCGGGCGAACTAGGAGGGTACGCGCTATTTCCAGTCGCCTACGTTCACCTCCGCTTAGAGTATAGGCTTTTTGTTTTGCAAGATGTGAAATTTTCATATCTTCCAATATACTTGCCACTGCTTCCTTCCGCTTTTTTGCCGATAGTGGCAGGTATTCTCCGACACCCTCTACATTTTCCCAAACCGTAAGCTTTCGAAAAATTGAATCCTCCTGCGGCAGATAGCCTATACCGGCACGGGCACGTTTGTACATCGGAAATTTACTGATGTTACTTCCGTTGAGTTGAATTTTTCCGCCATCGGAATCGATGAGCCCGATGATTATGTAAAATGTCGTTGTTTTTCCTGCCCCGTTTGGCCCGAGTAACCCAACAATTTCTCCGCCACCGACGCTAACGGAAATGTCCTTTATAACCACCCGCTTCCCATAAGATTTTTTCAAATTTTCTGCTGACAGGCTATTCTTTTTTGGTTTTTTCATCAGGATTCTCCAGTTTCGGTGCTTTGCCATGGGGTTTGTGCTTTGTTGCGCCGTCGATCGCTATACTGTGCCGCTTGTTTTCACATTTTCCAGTTTTTACACGCCCATTCGCGCTATCGAAAACTAGGACATTGCCATGGACTGTTCCAGTTTCAGCATCGCTGATTTCAGCATTTCCTTCCAGTACCAAAATTTTTTCCGATGGGTAGATACTTATTTTATCGGCTTTCCCACTGTGAATTCCCTGCCAAAATGATCCATTTCCGATGGCATGAATCTCATTAATTGCCGTTAAATCAGCCACTCCGTCTGAATGGCGATTATTTTTACTGATAAGAATTTGCATTGTATCTCCACCGAGGTGGAAATTTTCATCATCTATGTTTGCGTTATCGAAAAAATGCATCGATATGCAATCCCCAAGATCCTGAATTTCTGCGGAATCACTGGTGATGCGAATCTGCGCAATCACTAAAACCGGCAAAAGTAGAAACAATATCAACTGGAGCTGTGTTTTTATGGTGATATTTCCGCTATGCTCTCCGTGAGAAAAACCCTAACGTTGCCTTTTGCGACAATTTTTTTTGAATCCCCGAAAAACTCCCACGTATCAGCGTAGGCACCGAAATTTTTTCCAGTAATTTTTACTTCGGATTCACCGGATGCTGTATGACATGTCGACGATACCATAGCGAAATCGCTGGATGCACGAAAAGATTCCTCTGGGGCACAACCACCGGCAAAGCAGCGCAATGTGGCATTCTTTACGTGAAAAATGCCGCTTTCCACCATGGTCGCTGACGTACCACTAACCTCCCAGGTTTTATCACCATCGTCGCCAAAAATCGGCAGCTCAAACCCTTCTATGGGAACACCAACTAGAATCCTATTATCTGGCACGGCGCAGACGGAATCAGACTGCAACGCCACACAACATGCGAATATGCACGCAAACTTTAGAAGTTTTAACATTCGACGACGGTGTGACTAATGCTTTTTACGGCAAAGATCAACGGCAAATACATTTCTGATATTTTCGCACCGGGCTTCATATTCGCTATTCGTCAACTTTTCGCACGAATACTGCCAAACAGTCTCCGGCCAATATTCGTCGTCCTCCGTTCTGCAAATCACGTGGATGTGCAACTGAGGAGTTTTGTTCCCTATTGCGGCAATGTTGAGCCGTGTGCATGGGAAAATTCGTTCCATTACGTCACTCGCTGCGCATATTTCCAGCATCAACTGCTTCTGATCCTTTCTCGCCAATTTATTCATCTGTACGACATTTTCCCGCATTGGGATCAAAAACAACCATGGCAACTTTGTGTCATTTAGCAGCACGCGACTCAGTTTGAAATCACAAACGTGCAGCTTTCTCCAAAATTGCTCTAGCAGGGTGAAACTCGCCACGCGTGGCGCAGTGTACTCTGCCATAACGCCGTGTCAAACAAAATACGTCGCCACGCCTTTCGTCGAACATATATAGTCATCTTCCTCGAGAAAAGGCACACTCCTCATCCCAAAAAACGGGAGTTTTCCGTTAAATATCGTTGAGTAGCATGCCTTTTTCAAGTAAGACGACTATAGTCATCTTGACTGAAAAGAGCATTGACTGAAAAGAGCATATTGTTTTTCCATACAAGCATGAATTTTCCGTTGGTACGTTGTTGCATCGGAATGTTTTGTCAAGTAAGACGACTATAACTATATAGCAGCTCCGGTTAAGAAAGGCACAAAAAAGCATGGTAAAGTGCATCGCCAAGGGAAGAGAAAAGAGGCAAGATATCCCTGAGTTTTCGTTTGAGTTTAGCCCAAAATTTTTCG